>JACQXS010000126.1 GCA_016208615.1 Candidatus Stahliibacteriota bacterium
CTACATTTTTCTCTCCTATGAGCATTAATATAGGAAAGTTAAACTTATCTCCTTGCTTACCTTTGAGTTTTGGGGTTTCTATTTTATCGTTTTCCTTAACTTTATATTGGAATCCCGCAATTTCCACAATAGCTTCCATTTATTCCTCCTCGTACGGTGATTGTGTCGTCTTATTAGGTGTTACTTCTCCCTTTTCAACTGCTTTCTTTATAGCAGACTCCCTTGTCGTCTGCCGTCCCTTAGTCATAATGACTAAATTAACTGAAATTACTATAAATAATATGAATAGTACTGTTGTTGTTTTTGCCAGAAATGGATTCGCTCCCCTGCCTCCAAAAACTGATTCACCTCCACCACCAAATATTCCTGATGTCCCTCCACCTTTTTGTTGCATCAAAATCACAAGGATAAGGAGTAGGCAAATTATTATATGAAAAGTGAGTACAATGGCATACATTTTAGTTTAATTTATCACTAAATTTCTTATATTATTATTCATACTCATCAATAAATTATTATTTAGATGGATTAAAGACATTTCGTTCAAGACTCTCTATTTTTATACCCTGTGCTTTTATTTCTACTTTGATGACAGAGGTATCTTGCACAATTTCATCTATCTTGTCATCTACTTGTTCAATATCTTTCTCTACTCGTTCTAACCTATTTAAGACTTTCCCACAATAGACGAAGAATCCAGCTCCTCCCATACTACCAAATAAATAGGGAACCATATCAACCCATTCAGGACTATGTATCCAACCTAAAGATTTAGCTATAGCCCAAAGAAATATTCCTATTAGTCCAAACCACATAAGGAAAATAGCCAATCCTTCTAATGTTTCTTTTCCCTTTTTTTCTGTCTTATCCATAATTTTCAATTTCAGTAATATAATCCTATAGAAGAAATGTCAATCTTTTTTAACCTCTATTGAATAAAGAAAATAAGCACCAATTTCTAAATGTCAAGTTTATTTTATTAAGACTATTTTTTTAGTCTTTACTCTCCATAATCCTTTGCTTACTCTCATCAGGTCAGGAGACCTACTACTACCCGGGTAGGTTTGGGTCTCCTGACCCAAATTTTTGATAAATTGTCAGGATTAGGAAGCCCTTCCCACAGTTCTTTTCACAATTTGTATAAATGAATCAGCTTGAATACTTGCTCCACCAACTAATGCTCCATCTATATCCGGTTCAGCGATAAGTTTCTCTATATTATCCTGTGTTACGCTTCCACCATACAGGATTCTCATATTTTCCGCTACTTCTTGGTTATATTTATTTTTTATTATATTTCTTATGAATTTATGTATTTCTTCTGCCATTTCCGGGGTTGCAGTTTTTCCTGTTCCAATCGCCCATACGGGTTCATAAGCGATTACTGTTTTAGCCATGTCCATTTCCGTAATTTCCTCTAATCCATACTTAACTTCCTCTTCAATCACCTTTTCTGTTTTACCTTTTTCTCTCTCCTCTAATGTTTCGCCTACACATAATATAGGTATGAGTTCCGATGTTATAGCTATTTTAATTTTTCGGTTAATCAGTTCATTGCTTTCATTGATATATTTTCTTCTTTCCGAGTGTCCTATAATGACATATTTACATCCCGCATCCATAATAAAAGAAGGAGCAATTTCACCTGTATAGGCACCCTTCTTCTCGTACCACATATTTTGAGCCCCTAATCCTATATTTGAGCCCCGTATTACTTTATAGACTTCATAAAGAGCAGTAAAAGGCGGGAATATGGCAATCTCTACCCCGCCTGCTGCCCCGCCTGCTGCGGGATTTCTAACGGGATTTTCAACATTGTTCACCTTATTTGAGTGAGGGCTCGAAACTACCCCTTGCAATTCGTCTTTTATTTGGGTAGCCAATTCTTTAGCTTCTTCTATTTTTTTATTCATTTTCCAATTTCCGGCAATAAGATATTTTTTCATAGTTTTATTATATCTACGGATTTCATTTTGTCAACTATTTTTTTGAACCCACCCCAAAAAGAGCAATCAAGATTTTTACGCTTTTTAATCTTTTTTTACTTGACAAGCGTAAGAAATTGGTTATTTTATATTTAAGGAGGTGTCGGATGGCAAGGTATGGGACATCTGGTTTATTTGCGTGGATAAGGGGTTCTATGGGTGGGTTGACTTTTTCTTCTATTAGGGGGGTACCGTATGTAAAGCAGAAGATTAAAAAGACAAGGAATGCCAATACAAAGGAGCAGTGTCGGGCGAGGCATTTTTTCAAGCTTCTAAATGAGGGGTGGAGTGATTTAAGTCCTCAGGAGATGGCTATTTGGGAGTCATACGCCAGGTCGCGAGTTAAGACCTCTATGGTTAAGAAGAATTCATCATGGAAAGGAAGGGGCACGGGTAGTAATGCTTTTGTGTCCTTAAATCATCTTTTACTGACATGTGGTTTTGATAAGTTAATGTTGCCACCCTCCAAATATATTCATATTCCTCCTGTATGTAAGACAAGTTTAGTTGATAAGGGTGTGTATAAAGGAGAAGTTAGGTTTACTGTTTGGTTGCCTTATCAGTACGAGAGTGATTGTGTATGTCAGGTTTGGTTGCGGAAGATGCAGAAGGCTTCTTATTTTTATATTGGAGCGATTGTTCCCTTAACTACTGAGCCGGCAGAGGTTTTGATAGATAAGGTTCGTGTATTTAAGGAGGGCAGGACATCCGAGAGGAATCTCAATACCCTACCTAATCTGAAATTATTTTTACAACTCCGTACAGTGGCTCGTAATGGCAAGTTTTCTTTACCCACACATATTTATAGAATAACGGTTAAGAATACCTAATGTACAGTAGTAAGCAATAAGTTGTAAGGATTAAGCAAAGCGGGAGCACATTGGTCAACAAATTCAAAAAAGGGTTTGACATATGTGATTTACTACATTATTATAATTCTGCATTATAATTAGAATTGGAGGTAAAAAATGTTGAAGCGAAGCGGAAATCCCGCTCCGGCGGGGGGTAAAATAGTTTCAATTTTTGTGATGGGAGGGTTAGGATTTGTGATTTGTAATGAGATTCTTCGCTTCGCTCAGAATGACAGTGGGGTCTGCTATGCAGAGGAGTGGGTGGCAAGATATAATGGGCCGGGTAACGAATATGATTGTGCAAAAGCAATTACTGTTGATGGAACAGGGAATAATGTGTATGTGACGGGAATAAGTTATGGGTCAGGCACTGATTATGACTATGTGACGATAAAGTATAATGCAGCGGGAGTGGAGGGACGAGATTCTTCGCCTTCGGCTCAGAATGACAGGTTAGAGGTGTATCCGAATCCAACTTTACAGGTAGCAAGTATCAGGTATCAAGTAGTCCCGCTGGGTTGGGATTTAGCAGTCTCAACAAGTAAATGTAGTGTGAAGGTGGGACTTTATGATATAACGGGCAGGTTTGTACGCATTATTTATTCTGGAGTTCAGGGAAAGGGCTATTATGAGGTTGAGATAGAAGGCGACCACAAGGGTTCGCCCCTACAAGCGGGTATCTATTTTATTAAATTAGAAGCAGTCCCGGTAAATCGGGATTTCGGCTCCGCCTCAACTGGCGATTATCGAGAGACGCAGAAACTAATTTTGCTGAAATAAAAGAGGGTAGATGAGAGCATCTGCTCTCATCAGGTTGAAGCAAGGGCTTCAACTCTACCCACTTTTAGAAAAACAAATAAGCAAATAGGGGTTCAAAGTTCAGGGGTTCAACTGATAAAAACCAAATACCCTGCCACAAAGCCACAAAGGCACTAAAATACACAAATAAGGAAATCCAGATCCCAAAGATAAAATCCCAATTTTAATGTATTAGGGTTAGTTTTTTAACAATTTTAGTGTGGTTATCTTTGCAAATGAGGAAATAAGTTCCATTAGCCAAGTGGCTTGCATCCCACTCTACAACAGTAGTTGGGGATTGGGGATTAGGGATTGGAAAAGATTTAACTACTCTACCAGCTAAATCATAAATTTTAAGAGTTGAGAGTTGAGAGTTAAGAGTTAAGAGTTTTATGTTCGTCTTTGTACAAAATGGATTAGGATAAACTTCTAAAGTCAGGGGTTGGGGATTAGGGGTTAGAGGTTGGAATTCCTCTATTCCGGCACCTATAATTTTCATTTTTGCATAATTTAATGGGTTATTGTAATTTGCTATCCCTATATCCTGAGGCCACCATCCGCAATATTCATCTACATTACTGATTTGCACAAAACATTTTAGTGATTCGGAGTTCATAATTTCATAGGGTTCGTTATTGCTTATAGGTACAATGATTTCTATCTCTTGGTTAGATATAGCTTTAAGAGAATCGGGTAGTGAATAGACTATGTGATAATACATATCTTGGAACTTATATTCATTCGTTGTTATAGAGTAAAAGCCTTCGCTGCCATTGGTATTCCATTTTCCATCCCCTGATTCATCAATATAAAGTTTGCATTGTATAAGAGCATCTGCCCTGCTTGCTTCCCCGCCTGCTGCGGGATTTCCAACGGGATTTTCAACTTTACAAGCAATACAAAGATAGCCAGGTACAGTCATGAAATACAATTTACAGCTTCCATAAGGGTTAGCGGCATCCACACCTAAAATATCCGACCCATCTACTATAATAGCGTCTTGCCATTCTATACTGTCTATTATTCCATCTATTTTCGGTATAGTTTGCGTCTCTGCAACTGTTATAGAGTCAATTATAGAAAAGGCAAGGGCTTCTGTTTTTATAGTATCATTTCCTCTATCCTCATCTTCTGGTAGCGAGGTATAAATTTTCATCCTATAACTTGTTCCTGGCTCCCCTAATTGCCACTGTCTAAAATTAACGCTTATTGATGAATCGGCATCAAGGGAAAATATATAGCAAGTATCACAGTAAATATTTACCCCACAAGACTCTATGGTACATTTAACCGTAAATATTCCTTCGCCATATAGGCCTAAGTTTTTAATTTCTGCACTCGGTAATAGTTGTGTTTGAGGTGGCATGAAAGCCCTACAATTAGTAATTACAGTAGCCACATCGTGCATCGCTTTAGTACCTATTTTCACTTCATCTATAAACCATCCATAATCATTATTTACAGTATCCGAGCCAAAGCACCAAGCTATTTTCATTGAATCCCATGCCGGTAATAAGAAATACTCTTTTTTCCATTCATAAGAAGTGCCAGAAAATCCTGGCTCCCCATCAAGCCCAGTGGCACCGGATAATATAATATTATATCCCTTTACGGGTGCAATTAATCGCCAATTCACCCCATCATTAGTAATTTTCACATTCCCACCATCATACTCATACTCGGTATCATAAAAATGTAAGAAGCTCATAACAGGTAAAGATATTCCATATTCTTTGATATGGAGCCAAGGAGATTCAAGATGTAGATATGTGTGATTGGGATAAAAGTTATTTACTCTTGTTCCGAAACAATTATCTTTATACGGCTGTATTAGGGTTGGCACCCCATACTCCCAATCCCCCGTATATCCACCGTTAGAAGTTGCAAAGGGTTCAAAGTATTTGGGTTCATTTTGTATTATTAGTTGTATTAACCAATTATATTGGGCTTGCCTCCATCCAAAGTCATCAGAATAATAGAATGAGTTACCTGAAATAGTATTCGTATCACCCCCTATAGCAGGCGATACATCTACATCCAATATAATCCATACCGGAATACTATCATAACATTCAACTCTTATAGGTGTAAATTGCCAATCACAGTGAGCCGAATACACAGTATCTAATTCATATATTGTATTTATAGTGTCCGGTAGCCCATTTCCTACACATATTTGTCCTTTTTTAAATCCTTCATTCCCATCCGTAAAAACTAATATCCCCTGCACAGTATAAGGGGTATATGGGGGTATAAATTTAACGGCTATTTTATCATTCCTGTACTCACCTACTACATAAAACCCTTCTGCTTTGCCATCATCATATTTTAATGTGTCTATCTGCGAAAACACTCCTACTATTGCTATAATTTCGGCAATCATCTTACAAACTCCACCTCTGCTGGGGTAAGCTCCTTAATTATTCCCGTATCTTCTCTTAATAACAAACTCCCGTCTGCCCCTATATCCCAAAACTTCCCTGTTTTCACTCCATCTCTAACTTTGACTGTTATTTCTTCACCAAGCAATGAAATATTTTCCCTTATTTGGTCAACAATTACAGGATTTACAAGATTAAGTTCAAAATCTTTCGTTATTTCCTGTAGAATTTCGATTATCTTAAATACTTTTCCTGTTTCTATTTTCAAGCTTGTTGCCCCGTGTAGTTCATTTGGAAAGTATTCCTGATTTACATTTACGCCTATTCCAATGATTAATTTATCTCCTTCTTCCTCAGTCAGTACACCGGCTACTTTTTTCCCCCGTATAATTACATCATTGGGCCATTTAATTCTGGCACTTAAAGCGGTAACCATCCTAATAACACGCACAACACTAAATGTTGCTCTTAATGATGGAATAGATACTTTAGGAATGACGAGACTGCACCATAAACCACCTTCTGGCGACCACCATTCTCTACCCCATCTACCGTGTCCGCGTGTCTGAACTCTACTATAAACAATAAACCCTTCTGCTATCCCATTACTCCGCAATAACTCTTGCGCAGTCTCATTCGTGGATTCAAGAGTATCGTACTGATAAGTTTTACTAAAATGTGAGTCTATCTTGGTCTTTCCCTCTTTTTCGGCTCACCCATATCAGATTTAGCATCAAATACTGATCCACCATTTACTACGAGATTTTTACAAAAAGTCTCGCCTATGACGATGCCGGTTGGGTCAACCCTAACTTCATTAACCGCTTTTATATTCCCCGTAACATGGCCCTTAACTATGACATCACCTGCGGCTATACTATCGCATTCCACTATACCAGTTTCATCAATTAGCACTGTTCCTGTGGCTATAATTGTACCTTTAACTCTACCCCTTACAGTATAATCTCCATCCGTATCTATAACACCTTCAAAAAAGGCATCTACATCAAGCACAGGAAATGCATACTCTTCTTCTACCTCACCCGTTTCCTCAGGCACCGCATATTCTGCTTTCTTTTGACACCCAACCACAAATGCACCTACTATCATTAAAAAGAATATCTTTTTATACATCCTGCCTCCTAATCTATCTTCTTGACCTCCTACTTCTTCTCGTTGTCGTTGGAGTTGCTGCTTTTTTCTTCGCTTCCTTACCTGCCCCAAAACCCGTAATATCTCCCATTGATACCTGTGCGCTAATAATAGCCCCCGTCTCTACTGTAAGTTCACGACACTGTACAACTCCTTTTACCTCCGCGGTAGGGACACAAATAACTCCACCTATTGCCAACACATTACCATCTACTACACCGGCTATAGTAATGTCCGTTGTTTCAATCGTTCCCTTTACCACCCCGTCTTCTGTCACTTCTGTCGTGAAATCAACAGCTATAACACCCTCCAACACTCCTTCTACCTTTACATCGCGCCCGACAAACTTACCCTTAAATACCGCCTCCTTGGGAATAAGGCTCTGCCCTAACGCTACTGAGGCACAAGCCACTAATAAAATACCACCTGCCACATACTTAAACATCCTTCACCTCCTCTCTCATTAAGAAATAAAGCCTTCTGCAAAATTGCTTATCACACTGATATCCGCAGGCTTCATTCTTGTTGCATTTTTATCTCTTCGCACTATGCCACTGCGGCATTTACCACTATGCTCCATGGCCCCGGAATACCCCGTGTATTCACATACCTTGCCACATAAAACACCTTCTTGCCTACATCCGCCATTTCAAACCTCACCTCGTAAAGAAACTTTGTCGCATTCCCCACAAACTCATACGCACTTATATTCGTGGGTGCCGTATCGCCCAAAAATCTAAACACCTCTATCTCTCGCACTCCTTTTGGCTTTTCCTGAGTATGCGGATTTAGAGGGTCGGTGAGCCGTATCTTATGCAACAGATGACGAATCGTGTCTATAGTAATATCAGGTGCATATGCAGGAACAGGCATCGGCGTCGGCTCTATATCTTTCACTTTCAAGCCCAGTCCCTCACGCTCGGCGTCCGTCACCTTGTCATTGTACATAATCCACGACTTGGCAAACTTACGCAGTCCCGCCACATATGCTTTTCTGGCACCCTTTTTTTGCTGTACATCGGCACGGCTACGCGTATCCTTGTCCCTTGCCTTAGCCCACGCCACACCCCAATCAAGCTGGAAGTTTAATAACTGATTGAACTCAGCAACCGGTATCGACCAGGCACCAAGCTTTGGCTGTACCTTATTTATAAAGGTAGCCTGAAATGCATCAAACCCAGCATCAGTCGTTGGCATATAATCTCTTGCTCCCATAATAGCACCTCCTTATTTATGCCGATGAGACTCTCATCGGCACACTTCTTTCACTAATCGGCACACTTCTTTCACTAATCGGCACACTTCTTTC
>JACQXS010000058.1 GCA_016208615.1 Candidatus Stahliibacteriota bacterium
AGTGATGAGCTAAATAGACCCTGATGGAACAAGATTTTCGCTTCACTTCAATAAGCATTTGGATTCATTTTTTCTTTATTTTTTATATACATCTCCTCGGCTCCTAATTGCTTTTATCTCCACATTTTTATTCTTTTTATCAATTTCATAAATTATCCTGAGACCACCACTTTCATATCTATATTTTCCTTCAAGCTCTCCATGAAGTCTCTTAATGTGAAATCCAAAGAATGGCTCATTACTGATTACATCAATGCATTTGTTTATTCGTCGTTTAGTATCTTTCTCTAACTTTTTATAATATTTCTCTGCCTCATTTGAAACAAAAACCTCATACATTTTCTCTCACTTCTGTCCACTTTTTGAATCTGCCCCTGCTGAAATCCTCATCCCCTTTCATAATACTTTTAAGAAAATCTTCATCTCTCAAAATCTCTTTTGTAGCACTCAATTCTTCTTTTACTTTCAAGTAAGCAATAAAGTCTGCTACTTCCTTTTTGTTTTCTTTTGAAAGTTTTTCAAGATCAACCAAAACTTTCTCTTCAATTATTGTCCTTGTGCCCATCTTGACCTCCTTATATTAGTCCTTTTTTGCTCCCAATTGCAGATAACTCGTTTTTTATTTGCTTAATTTATTTCTTTCTCCAAAAACCGATTTCTCCAACCTTGTTTTATATTCAATAATACCCTCAATTTTTTTCTCCCTCGCTCCATATTCAATAGCATCTGCTATATCTTCTGGATTATGTACTCCTGCCCCACCATGAGGGACGAGAATTACATTTGCTTTACCGTGACTGCATCTTGAAACTTCATAAACAATCTGCCCATAATTTATCTCAGGCACCACAAAAGCTTTTACTTTTCCTATTCCAATAATCTCGGCTATCTTTTCATCCGGGAAGGGCCATACAGTAACTAATCTTAGGCTTCCCACTTTTATTCCCTTTTCTCTTGCTATCTCTATCCCTCTAACCGCCACTCTTGACGATATGCCATAAGAAATTACTATTACTTCGGCATCTTCTATCCCCTCTTCTTTTAATTCTATGATTTTATCTTTATTAAGTCTAATCTTATCAACTAATCGCCGAGTATAAATAGATTTGTATTCTTCTTTCTTAATTGGATAGCCCTTTTCATTATGCACCGCACTACTAATATACAGATTATACCCCTCTCCCGCCTTTACCATTTTAGGCACAAGGTCATTATCCGGCTTAAAAGGTAAATACGCATCTACGGGACCATGATAAGTTCTGCGCGGCTCAATTTCAATCCCATCAGCCGCCGGAATAACTACCTTTTCCGTCATATGTCCCACACATTCGTCCGCCATAATCATCACTGGACAGCGATACTTTTCTGCTAAATTAAATGCCTTAATAGTGTAATCAAACATCTCTTGCGGTGAATCAGGTGATATAGCTATAATTCCATAATCTCCGTGCGACCCCCACTTTGATTGCATCATATCGGCTTGACCTGTCTTGGTTGGTACACCCGTGGATGGACCAGTTCGCTGCACATTTAATAATACAAATGGAGTTTCCATCATCGCCCCTAACCCAATTGCCTCCATCATTAGCGAATACCCGGGACCCGAAGTTATAGTCATCGTCTTTGCTCCTGCCCACACTGCCCCAATAATAGCATTTATAGAGGCAAGCTCATCTTCCATCTGTATAAACAAAGCACCCACCTTTGGTGCCACTTGTCCAAATGCCTCCGCCGCCTCAGTAGATGGTGTGATGGGGTAGCCCGCGATAAACTTACAACCGGCTGCCAATGCCCCATAGCCAGATGCTACATCACCATCTATGTAATACACACCCGTTAAAACATCTTTTGGATTAGCCTTCATAGTTATTAGCTTTTAGTTGTTGGTTATTGGTTATGAATTTGATGTTATATGTATATCGGGGTTTGTCAAGCACAAAAACTTACTCTTTTTCAAATTTTATTTCTTCTCCGCCTTTGTCGGAGTCCCCCGCATACTGCGGGGTGACCTTCTCTACCTTGACGACAATTTTGTCTCCTTCTTTGAATTCACCTTTTAGTATAGCTATAGAAAGTGGTGTTTCTATAAGTCTGCGTATTGTTTGTTTTAATGGTCTGGCTCCATATTCTATATTATATCCCTCTCTTGCGAGTAATGATTTGGCAGATTGAGTAAGTTCAATTCCTATTTTTTTATCTTTTAGTGCATTAACTAACTTCTTAAATTCTAACTCTACTATCTTTTCTATCTGTTCTCTTTCCAATGGATGGAATACTATTATCTCGTCTATCCGATTAAGGAATTCGGGTCTAAAATATCTCTTAACTTCTGACAATATATTTTGCTTCATATTCTCGTATTCAAATTCTTGTTCCTTTACCTCAAATCCGACACCCTTTTTTTGCCATGCTTGTGTCCCTATATTTGAAGTCATTATAATTATAGTGTGCTTGAAATCAACGGTCCTACCTTGTGCATCTGTAAGTCTGCCATCATCCATAATCTGTAATAATGTGTTATACACATCAGGATGTGCTTTCTCTATTTCGTCAAATAATATCACTCTATAAGGGCGGCGTCTAATAGGCTCGGTAAGTTGCCCCCCTTCCTCGTATCCAATATATCCGGGTGGCGCACCTATTAATCTTGAAACTGTATGTCGTTCTTGGTATTCTGACATATCTACTCTTAACATTGCACTTTCAGAATCAAATAAGAATTCGGCAAGTGCTTTGGCTAATTCTGTCTTCCCTACCCCTGTTGGTCCAAGGAATATAAATGACCCAATTGGTCGGTGCTCGTCCCTAATACCCGCCCTTGCTACTCTGATGGCATTAGCTACTGATTGAACCGCCTCATCTTGCCCTACTATCCTGTGATGCAACTCAGTCTCTATTTTTAGTAGTTTCTCTGCCTCTCCCATAAGCACACGCGAAACAGTAATACCTGTCCATTTTGAAACTACATCTGCTATATCCTCTTCATCCACAATATCATCTATACCTCTTTTTTTCAGCCACTTTGCTTTCGCAATCCTAAAGGCTTGTCCTACTTTTTCAGCTTCATCTCTTAATTTAGCTGCCTCCTCATATTGTTGTGCTTCAACTGCCTCTTTTCCTTTGTTACTCAATTCCTGCAACCTCTTTTCCATCTCCTTTATGGGTAAAGGGGCTAAATAAATGTCCAATCTCAACTTTGAAGCTGCCTCGTCCATCAAATCTATTGCTTTATCTGGCAAAAATCTATCTGCAATATATTTGTGTGATAGTATAGCCGCCGCCTTGATAGCCGAATCCGCTATCTTTATTCCGTGATGCTGCTCATATTTGGGCTTTAGACCTTCAAGAATTTTAATCGTATCCTCTACTGATGGTTCATTGACATACACGGGTTGGAATCTACGCGTCAGGGCTTGGTCTTTTTCTATGTGCTTTCTATACTCGTCCAGTGTAGTCGCTCCTATACATTGTAATTCACCTCTCGCGAGTACCGGCTTTAACATATTACCCGCATCTACTGCCCCCTCTGCTGCACCAGCTCCAACTATAGTATGCAGCTCATCAATAAACAAGATTATTTGACCTTTGGCTTTCTGTATCTCCTCTATAATGCTCTTCATCCTTTGTTCAAAATCACCCCTAAACTTAGACCCCGCTACTAAACTGCCCATATTAAGTTCAATTACTTTTTTACTTTTAAGCATTTCAGGGACATCGTTTGAGACTATTTTTTGGGCAAGCCCTTCGCAGACAGCGGTTTTGCCTACTCCTGCCTCACCTTTAAGAACGGGATTATTCTTTGTCCGGCGACAAAGGATTTGCATAATCCGAGTTATCTCTTCCTCCCTACCAATCACTGGGTCAAGTTTGCCTTCTTTTGCCAATTGAGTTACATCACGAGAATGGCGTTCAAGGATGCGATACTTTTCTTCACCCATTGGCTCATCTAACCTTGCACTGCCCCTTACTTTTTCAAGCGATTGATAGACTTTTTCTTTGTTAATACCTTTTTTAGTTATAGTTGAGTCGCCTACCTCAATTATTCCAATAAACAGGTGCTCGCATCCAATATATTCGTCATGCATACGCCTCGCCTCAGCCGAAGCTATATCAAAAACTCTTTTAACCTGTGGTGTAATATATGCCTGCATTAAAGAGGTGCTACTATATGTCTTGGGTAATGTATCCAGATAATCCGATATTTCATTTTTCATCTCTTTTGGGTCAACTCCTATATTCTGTAATATCTCTGATACAATACCTTCGGGCTGCTCAATCAACCCATATAGTAAGTGCTGCACCTGTAACTCAGTATGATTAAGTTCAGCTAACTTTTCCTGTGCTATAGCAACTGATTCTTGTGCCTTTTGCGAAAACTTGTTCAAAGCCATTTCTACCTCCTATGCTTTTAGATGATAAATGCATAAAATAGATTCAAATTAAAAATTGACATCCTGTAAATTAAATATAATATAGCAACTTATGCCTAAATATCCGCGACTTACAGTTGATATTATTATAAAATGTTGTAGTGAAACGGAAATCCCGCTTGTCCCGTTTCGGCGGTGGCTCCGGCGGGATAGTGGAATAATTCTTATAGAACGCAAGAATCCACCTTTTGGATGGGCAATTCCGGGCGGATTTGTAGAATATGGTGAACAAGTAGAAGAAACAGCATTTAGGGAAGCAAAAGAAGAGACTTCATTGGAAGTAAAGAACTTAAAGCAATTTTATGTCTATTCAAAGCCATCTCGTGACCCACGCGGACATACAATTTCAGTAGTCTTTACTGCCGAAGCAGAAGGCACTCCCAAAGCTGATTCGGATGCCAAGAACATAGGTATATTTACAAAGGATAATCTCCCACATAATATAGCCTTTGACCATAGAGAGATTTTAGATAATTACTTTTCAAGTAAAGAATAATGGAATCTAAAATTATAATACTACCACCTGATTTAGTATCCAAGATAGCAGCGGGTGAAGTTATTGACCGTCCTACCTCTTGCATTAAAGAGCTAATAGAGAACTCTATAGATGCCCAAGCAAGTCGCATCTCTTGTGCTATTAAAGGTAATGGGGTGCAGGAAATGATAGTTGCGGATGACGGAATGGGTATGACTCTTGATGAGCTTAAACTTTCTGTCCAACCCCATACTACGAGCAAACTTATAGATGAGGCCGGGTTATATAAAATAATGAACTTCGGGTTCAGGGGTGAGGCATTGCCCTCTATTTGCAGGGTAGCGGAGGTAGAAATAACTTCACGCACCAAAGAGCAAGGTGGGTATATAAAAGTAATAGATGAACAAATTATTGAAGCAAGAGATTCTGCAAGAGCCATAGGCACAACTGTTACGGTAAGGAATTTATTCTACAATCTGCCAGCGAGGCGCAAGTTCTTAAAATCTTCTGCTACTGAATTAAGATATATTACGCAAGTAATTCATCGGTTGGCACTCTCCTATCCTCATATTTCATTTTCCTTGACCCATGACGAGCACGAAATACTAAATCTTCCCCAACCCCGTAGAAACGGGATTTCGGCTTCGCCTCAACAAGACTTGGCTCAAAGGATAGCTGAATTATTTGGGTCAGAGTTCTTGAATAGTCTTGCATTTATAAAGTATGAAGAATCCGGGATGCAGGTATCTGGCTATTTATCCAAGCCATACAATATTTCAACCCTGCCTGAACAGTTCATATTCATAAACAACCGACCGTGCAGAGATAGAACAGTAAGGCGTGCTATTGAACAAGCATACGGAGTGCCGTTAAAAGAAAAATCACCCTCATATATGTTTTTTGCTTACCTACCGCCCGAATGGTTAGATGTTAATGTGCATCCACGCAAAGAAGAAATAAGGTTCAGGGATGAGAGTTTTGTTTATAATACAGTAATTAAAGCCGTCAGAGAGGGGTTAGGTCTAAAAGCTACCTTTCTTAACCCCCAAAGCCAAGAATTGGAATTCAATATAGAAGGAGCGCAATTTTGGCAACTTTATGATTCATACATATTTGCCGAGACCCCGGATGGGATTTTAATTCTTGACCAGCACGCTGCACACGAAAGGGTTATGTATAATCATATATTAAAAGAACATATTGTACCACAAAAACTTCTCTTCCCAATCCTTGTTGAACTTACTGAGGTAGAGCAAAAATTATTGCAGGAATATAAAGCAGCGTTTGAAGAGTTAGGGTTTGGGATAGATGAGTTTGGCACAGGTACATATAGAGTAACTTCTATTCCCTCAGTATTGCAAAACTTTACGCAAGACTTATTTAAGACTATGTTGCTTGAGTTAGCCGAATACAGTCAAGTAAGTGAGGACAAGATGAAAGATACTATTAAGATGCTTGCCTGTAAATCCGCAATCAAGGCGGGTAAAAAGTTATTGCCCGAAGAAATAGAGGCACTTACAAAATCACTATTCGCCACTGATAATCCTTATTTCTGTCCACACGGCAGACCTACTATAATTAAGCTAACTAAGACTGAACTGGAACATAGGTTTGGTAAGTAAGTATAGGAATTAACTTTTTAGCTTTTTAGGTTTTTGGTCTATAGTCTAATGTCTATGGTCTATAGTCTAATATGAAGAGTTTTAAGCCCCTTATAGAATATTTCAAACAATACAAGTGGCAATTTATATTAGGACTTGCCCTGTTTGTCATCGTAGATATAGTCCAACTATTTATTCCAAGGGTTATAAAGTATGCCATAGATGATATAACATTAGGTAAAGTAAGCCCTTCTCATCTTATTCGTTATGCCCTTTGGATAGTAGGGCTATCAGGAGTAGTAGCCCTTTTTCGCTTCTTTTGGCGGTATTACATTATGGGAACCGTAAGAAAGATAGAAGAAAAATTAAGGAACCGTCTCTTCTCACACTTGCAGATATTGGAACTTAAATTTTACCGCGAACATAAAATAGGTGATTTGATGGCTCACTTCACTAATGATATTGAAACTATATCAAGAACTCTAAGAATGGGAATAATAATAGTAGTTGATATTGTAATGCTCGGTATTTTGTCATTTGTTTTTATGTATATTATCTCGCCACGGCTCACAATATATGCTATTATTCCATTACCTTTAATTAGTTTTATTGTTTTTAAGTTCGGCAGGATAATCCATCATAGAAGTGAGCGTGTTCAAGAAGCTTTTTCATCCCTCACGGCTCAGGCACGAGAAAATATAGATGGTATAAGAGTTATAAAAAGCTATAACCAAGAGGGTGGAGAGATACAAAAATTCAAACAAAAAGCACAAGATTATGTAGATAAAAATATATCTTTATTAAAAACACGCAGCACTTTTCAACCAATTATTTTCTTCCTCGCAAGTATAACTAATGGTATAGTACTATGGTTAGGTGGCAGGGAAGCAATACTGCATCATATATCAATGGGTGATTTTGTAGCTTTTTATTCTTATCTGGGAATGATTATCTGGCCTATGGTAGGAGTAGGGATGTTAGTGGATTTAATTCAAAGGGGAGCCGCTTCTATGGATAGAATAAATGTCCTGCTTAATACTACACCTGAAGACAGAGAACAGAAAACAGAAGACAGAGAACAGAGTACAGAGGACAGAGAACAGAAAACATGGGAGATAGAATTTAGGAATTTAAGTTTCTCTTACAATAGTACACCTGTTCTAAAAAATATTGACCTAATACTTAAGTCAGGCGAGTCTCTTGGTATTGTTGGGCATATAGGAAGTGGTAAAAGTACACTCGTTTCTATGCTACCTAGATTATTTGAACCCACTGAAGGTGAAATTAAAATAGATGGGATAGCTCTACAAACAATTCCTTTATCTACATTACGAAAAAATATAACGCTTGTTCCACAGGATACTTTTCTATTTTCTGCTACTATTAGAGAAAATATCGCCTTCGGATGTCCCGATATTGCTGATTCTGAAATCCATAGAGTAGCAAAAATGACTAAAATATATGACGAGATTATGAAGTTCACTAATGGGTTTAATGAAATAGTAGGGGAACGAGGAATTACACTTTCGGGTGGCCAACGCCAAAGAATAGCTATTGCCAGAGCTATAATTACTAAACCTAAAATTATTATCCTTGATAATGCTTTATCGTCTATAGATACAGAGAAGGAGGTAGAAATAATCCAAAACCTACAAAATGAGTTTAGCCATTGTATTCTTATTATTATTTCGCATAGAATAAGAAGTATTATGGGACTTAATCGCATTATTGTGCTAAAAGAGGGTAAAATCGTAGAGAACGGAACCCATACTGAACTTTTAAGCCAACAAAATGATTATTTTAAGTTGTTTAACAGCCAAGAGATTGAACTTTAACTTATGCGAGCAAGTAATACATTTCAAATAAGCGATATGTCTGAGGAAGCGAGAGGCAAAACTTACGACCTCAGGATTCTGCATAAGCTTGTTTCTTATGTCGCGCCGTACAAATTGCTTATCATAGTAGCAGCACTGATTTCTCTTATACATACAGGAGTACAGCTTCTATTTCCATATATTACAAAAATAGCCATTGATGATTATATTTTAGTTTCTAAGTTAGAGGGATTATCCAAGATAGTAGCCATTTACTTTCTGGCTCTTATTGTAGGAGCTTTCTTGAGTTTTGGTATGTCATATCTTATGCAGACCATAGGACAATATATTATACGGGATATTAGGGTACAAACATTCTCACATTTGCAACATCTACGGGTTGCCTTTTTTGACCGCAATCCTGTTGGTAAGCTCGTCACAAGGGTAACTAATGATGGGGAAGCATTGAACCAGTTATTTACAGAAGTAGTGTTCAGTATATTTACAGATATTGCTATGCTTATTGGAGTAATAATTGTTATGTTCCGATTGGATGCAAAGCTTTCTATGATTGCTTTTACTGTTGTGCCGCCTCTTGTTATTATAACTAATCTTTTTAGAATTAAAGCCAGAAAAGCTTATAGAGAGATAAGAAAATGGTTAGCCCAATTAAATGTGCATCTTAATGAAACATTTATAGGCATTAAAGTTATTAAACTATTCAACCAGCCCCAAGCAAATTATGTAAAATTTAGTGCCGAGAACCATAAGTATTATCAAGCTACTATGCAACAAGTTGTTATTTATGGAATATTCACACCTATAATATCGCTACTCTTTTCTTGTGGTACGGCTCTTATAATTTGGTATGGTGGCGGTGAAGTATTACAACACACATTAAGCTTAGGTACACTTGTGGCATTTTTGAGTTATATTGCTATGTTTTTTAGACCCATTGAGGATATATCAACACGGTTTGATGTGATGCAATCTTCTCTTACTGCCTGTGAACGCATATTTGCACTCATCGATACAAAAGAGATTGAAACAGAAGACAGAGGACAGAAGACAGAGGACAGAAGACAGATAACCGATGACAAAGGAGAAATAGAGTTTAAGAATGTATGGTTCTATTATGGTGAGCCATCTGCTTCGCCTCCCCGCCAAAGCGGGATTTCCGCTTCGCTACAACAATGGGTGCTACGGGATATAAGTTTCAAAGTAAGGGCGGGTGAAAAAATTGCTATCGTCGGTTCTACTGGGGCAGGTAAGACTTCACTAATCAATTTATTGGCTCGCTTCTAAGTGGCAGTATAGCGGATAATATAAGACTACGAAATTACCAAATTTCAGACCCCCAAATCCATAGTGCCGCTAAATATGCGAATGCTCATCAATTTATTAGCCGCCTACCTCATCAATATGAGGAAAATATAAAAGAAAGAGGCACTAATCTATCATCCGGCGAACTACAACTATTAAGCTTCGCAAGAGCTATTGCTTTCAAGCCTCAAATCCTTATACTTGATGAAGCTACAAGAGAAGTGGACCCAGAAACAGAAGCCCTAATACAAGAGGCGATTAGTAAGTTGCTACACAATAGGACAGCTCTCGTGATTGCTCACAGATTGGCAACTATTAAAATTGTCGACCGCATTATCGTACTTCATAAAGGTAAAATAGTAGAACAAGGAACTCATAATGAATTATTTGAGAAGAACGGCCTGTATGCTACCCTATACAAACTACAATACAAAAATAAAAATAGACATTAGACAAAAGATAAGAGACTTATGAATAAATATATTTTAGCAAGAAAAGGAATTCATTTATTTGCTTTCATTATTCCCTTTTCTTATTATTTATTCTTCTCTAAATCACAGTTCGTAGTAGTCATAACTTCCTTAACTATAATTGCTTCAATCATAGAAATAATCAGATTTAAGAATATAAAAGCAGGCAGCTTATTTTATAAAGCCATCGGTAAAATGCTGTGGGAACGCGAGACAAAAACTATTACCGGCGCAACTACATTTATCATATCAGCATTCCTATGTACATTACTTTTTTCTAAACCCGTAGTAGTAACTGGATTACTATTCCTTACTTTTAGCGATACCTCCGCCTACTTAATAGGCAGTAAGGGAAGAGTAAAGATAATGGGTAAAAAAACATTAGAGGGTGGGATTGCCTTCTTGCTTACGGCTATAGTTATTTGCTTACTGATGAAACAGGAAATAAAACTATTAGCCAGTTTAATAGGCGCCTGTGTAGCTTGTATAGTTGAGCTTCTGCCTTGGAAAATAGATGACAACTTCTCTATCCCCATCATCTCTTGTCTAATTATGCAACTACTCTTTTATGCTTGACATCGGTAAAGGTTGAGGTATTAAAGAAACTAATGGGCAATACTATTACAGAAAATATTCTTGCCAACCATATGGACAAGCAAAAGGTATCACCAGGTGAAATTATTGAGTGCCAAGTAGATATTGTTATGGCTAATGAACTATCGGCTGTACTAGCGATAGAAGAATTTGAAAAGGCAGGTCTAAATAAAGTATTTGATAATCATAAAATAGTCCTCGTCCCTGATCACTTTACACCTAACAAGGATATTAAATCAGCCGAAGTATCTAAAAAAGTAAGAGATTTTGCCAAAATGCATAACATAGTGAATTACTTTGAAATTGGAAGAGGCGGCATTGAGCATGTATTACTTCCTGAACAGGGGTTAGTTTTGCCCGGCGATTTAGTTATAGGTGGTGATTCGCATACCTGCACCTACGGAGCATTAGGAGCATTCGCCACTGGTGTAGGTAGCACAGATATAGCCGCCGCTTTTGCTACAGGTAAAGTATGGCTTAAAGTACCGGAGCAAATGAAGTGCATCTTTTATGGTAAGCTCAATAAGTGGGTTGGTGGCAAAGACCTAATTCTATATCTATTAGGTAAAATAGGCGTCGATGGTGCAAGATATAAGACTATAGAATTCACAGGCGAAACATTAAAAGAGCTAACCATAGCAGATAGATTTACCATAGCCAATATGTCTATAGAGGCAGGAGCTAAAAATGGGATATTTGTGCCCGATGAGATAACATTAGAGTATGTCAATCAGCGGGTAGCTGCAGGTCCCCTGACCCGCAGAACACTCAACCAAGTCATTTACACATCCGACCCCGATGCCCATTATTCAGAGACCATAGAAGTAGATGTTAGTCAAATAGAACCCCAAGTAAGCATGCCACATCTACCATCAAACACAGTGCCTATTTCACAAGTAGGCGATATTAAGATAGACCAAGTAGTTATTGGAAGTTGCACAAATGGTCGGCTTGAAGACCTACGCATAGCTGCTAAAATACTGCAAGACAAAAAAATACACCCAGAGATTAGGGTTATCGTCATCCCGGGCAGTCAACAAGTCTATTTAGATGCCCTTACCGAAGGATTGATTGAAGTATTTATCCGCTCAGGATGTGTAGTAAGTACTCCAACTTGTGGCCCCTGTGTCGGCGGGCATATGGGAGTATTAGCAAGCGGTGAAAAGTGTGTCGCCACTACTAATCGCAACTTTATCGGCAGAATGGGACACGCTACATCAGAAATCTATCTCACATCCCCTGCCATAGCAGCCGCATCCGCCATTACTGGTAAAATATCCAGCCCAGTAGATAGACATTAGACAAGAGCATATCAGGAATTATAATAGCGTATTCGGGGATCACGCTAGCGTATTCGGGGATCACGCTAGCAAAATTGGGAAGTTTGCTAGCAAAATTAGGAGATTTGACTGGTTCGCTTCGCTTATTCTTTTGTCTCTAATAGATGTTCTGCTTCTTGGATTAGTTCGCCCATATCTTTGAATGAACGATAGACTGAGGCAAATCGTATGTAAGCAATACCATCAAGATCTTTAAGTCTCGCCATTACCGCCTCGCCTATTTTTAATGAACTAACTTCTCTCACTCCCATCTCAGAGATAGTGGCTTCTACTTCATCTACTATTCGTTCAATCTGGTCTATTGATATAGGACGCTTCCTTGAAGCTATACGAATACCGGTTAATAACTTTTGCCGCTCAAAAGCTTCCCTTCTGCCATCCCGTTTTATTACCATTAGAGACACCTTTTCTATGTACTCGTATGTCGTGAACCTTTGTCCACATTTTAAGCACTCACGCCGCCTACGAATAGCAGTACCTTCTTTGGCATCACGAGAATCGGTTACTTTATCTTCAATAGACCCACAAAAAGGACACTTCATAATTAAAAGTTCAACTGTCAAAACTCAAAGTTCAAATGAAACCCAAATGTCAAATGCAAATATCAAAATTACAAAAAACAAATCAGTTTCTGTATAATTACAAAACTGCCCACATCAAGTCTTACAAAATATACACCCGAACGAATGCCTTCAACCTTTACTGTATAAGAGCCAGCCACATTCTCTTTATCTGCTAATACCTTTACCACTCTACCCGCAGTATCATAAATCTTCAATCCTACTCTGTTTTTAACCGGAACCTGATACTTGATACTCGTTGATTGAATAAACGGATTAGGCAAAACTCTCAACTCTACACTTTCAACTTCTAACTTCTCTCTTTCTTCTATGTCAAACTTTCCTGTAATCATACAGGGTGAAATACAAGCAGTACCCCATTTATCACAGATAGTCATGGAATCAGGATAGACAGTATCTTGCTCTGCTATTGTAGGCGGATATCCCATACCGCCGCCCATTTTCAAAGTAGTGAGATAAATTTTAAGAGCTTTTGGAGTAATCCATTCACCAGGCATCTTAATCACTCCACGCCCCGCATCACTACGCCAAGAATGTCCTTTACTTAATCTTAATACCCTATCTATATTAGCCGTTTCAATAAAAGGAGTATTAGTGGGCTCATTAAACTCAATAACCACATAGTCATCTATATCTATACCTGGGGCAATTGAATCACCATCGTAGGCAACAGCAGAACTAATAATAGGACTTTCAACATCCATTTTATATCTAAGACAAATATCGTGCATTGCGGGAGTAAATAACTGAGACCCCGAATTTGCTTCTACCCGATATTGAATGTACCTATCTCCATTATGAGCAGAACCAGAATAGATAGGATTTGAATCATTAGGCACATAGCTACCCCATTCCGGCATAGAATCTAATATGCAAGACGACCTTACCTTTACTTTCACTAATTCGCTATTTGCTGTGAAATGTATCCTGCCAAATTCTAAACTCCCATTTACTACGGGATACCCCTGAAATATATCATATACAGATGACTCCATCCACCCATTTGAGCAATATCCGGACCTCAAAACTACATTCGTATCGCCACCCGCAAATAAGAAACCTACTTTAGACTGTGCCAAAGCTATAATACGACTCGGCAACCAACCAGAAGTAGCAAATAGTGTATCCCAAGATAGACCTCTATCTTTACTCCTATAAACCATACCCTTGGGAATCTTACTATTTGACTTACCACTAATATACAAACTATTATCTATATCACAAATTATATGCGTAAAATCAGCCGCAAGAGAAGGAGAATTAATTTCCTGCCACCCCCTACCTGAATCTGAACTCACAAATATTTTACACCGAGACCCGGTAGAGACATATAATTTAGCGTATCCCAATGTTGACCACTATAAAGAGACCTAAATATCCTACCCTTGCCATCAGTAGATTTAGTGCAAGCATAAAAATAACCCCAAGAGGATTCAAAAATATCTAATACTTTTTGAATATTAGGGAGTGCTTCATAGTAATTCCAAGTCAAGCCACTCCCATTTTCATCTACCCATATTATTCCATTAGCCGTACCAAGATAAATCCAATTAAAATCAGGCGGCTGATAAAGTTTTAGGATAGGGGTACCAAAATTGGCTACCTCCATCCATTGACTATCTTTACCTATCCAAAGCCTACCTGTGCTTGTTCCTGCAAGAACATCACCATTATGCAATACCTGAAGAGATATGACTTCACCTGCCCCTAAACTATTTCTTGCTAACAATGAATTACCAAAATCTCCAAACTTGAATACCCGTGCACTGTCCCAGCCACAGCCTACATAAAGTATACCGGGGTCAGCTTCAGAAATTACATTCGCTTGCTTTACAGGGACGGGTAAGCCAAAGCTTTCCCATTTACCAGAAGGAGCAGAAAGTCCCAAAAGTCCAGTAAATACTTTACCATCCATATTTTCTGACACAAAATAACTATTACTATCTACCCAAGAATATTGTCCCTCTCCCCCACTCCAATCAGTCTGAATCCAATATCCTGAAAATTGGATTATAAAAAATAGTACCATAGTTTTAACCTCCTACTTTTGAACCTTTAGACTTTTGAACTCTTGAACTCTTAATATTGCATAATTTATATGCCAATTCACTAACTACAAATTTAGGTTCCGCTTCTCCCGTCTTAATTGAAAGGTCAGCTCTAAAAATATATGAGAATGCTGTTAGTAATTCAGATTCTGACCATAATTTTGATTGTTGTTGATATTTTGGCAAATAATACTTATGTATACCGTATGAGGATTTGGGGTCAATTTTTAGTTTCATCAGCTTATCAAAATGATTATAAATTTGCCATAAAATACTGGTAGGCTTTTCGTTAAAATCAAACAATAAATTAAGAAATTTACTTGCTTTTACAAAATCTCTATTAGCTATAGAATGAGCAAAATCATATACTGAGTTAGCAATGTCTTGGGATTCCATTTCTTTGGCATCAGCAAGCGTAATGTTTTTGCGAGGAGAAATAAAACTCATCAGCTTATCAAGTTCCGTAGCCAATGCCTGAATATCTGTACTGAAAAATTCTTGCAAAAACCCTATAGCTTCATAAGTTATGCTAAATTTTTGTTCCCTTACATATGCCATAGCCCATCCCGGAACTTTATTGTCCCATATCTTCTCACAATCGCAAGTAGGAATATTTTTAAATCCATCATCCTTAATGACCTCCTTCTTGTCATCAGGAATTTTCTTCTTGTCATCAGGAATTTTCTTTTTGACATTTGCCATCAAGACAAGAACAGTAGTAGAGGAAGGATGGTCAAGCCATTTTTGAATCAAAAGTTTTAACTTCTCGGGTAATGTATCTGCATTTTTTATCACTAAGAGTTTCTTTTTAGAGCCAAATGGAGGCTGATTTAAAAAGGAAATTATGTCCGGTGATGCACTATCTCCATAGACAAAAAGCTTATCAGTAGAGGAAAAGTGAGGATTGATAATTTTGCTTTCTATGTCTTTTACTAACCGCTCTTTTAAGAAATCATTCTCCTTCAAAAGTAAATATCCGTGCCTAATCTTACCTTCCTTTACCTCACGCACAAATCTCTGATACTCATTTTCCTTATACTCTCTATACATTTGTTTCTTAATGCTTATCCACTACGCTCATAAATATTTTAATTTTATTAAACAATTCATCATAGGTAATTATTTCAACATCCTTATTGCTGTGCCTGAATAATTCAAATGATTTAAGTTGTCCATTATTCATATTTTCTATTTCTAAACTTCCAATAATTAAAATACTTTTGGGATTGAACAAACTAAAATCTCTGTTGTTATTTCCTGCTAACTCGTAAAATCCTTTTTGAAATTCGTCTTTGTAGTTTAGTATTTGATTTATCGCACCTGTCAGTTCCTTGCTGATTGAATAAATATCATTTGTCCCCGGTTGCCCACGATATATTTCTGAAACCAACTTTGTTAAGGGTATTTTGATTTCAATTAAAGCGGTGTTTTGGGTTAGGTCATTTTGATAGATAAAATCAATGCCATTGTCTTTATTTCCTTCCCAAAATTCAACCGCTTTTTTGAGCTCTCCCACTCTAATTACTGAATTTAGATTTTGAATATCTTCCGGTTTGATTTTCTCAAGAGCTTGCAAAATAAATTCTTTATTTTCAAATTGCGAAAGTTGAGTCAATATATTTTCCCAATCTCCTTGTGCAATTGTAAATTTTGCTTCTCCTGACACAATCCCATACTGTTCGAAAATCTCTCTCTGTTTTTGAAACCCATCAATAAGTTTTAACACCTCTCCTGCTTTTAATTCCAATTTTACCCATTCGCTGTCCTTCAATTTAGTCAACAGAAAGTCGTTATAATCTTCCCAATTTCCGCTAATATTCTTTCTCTGAAAAATAAAATGACCCTTGACACATGCTTTTCTGTCATGTAGGTTTTCTACGATTATAGGCCGGAAAAACAGCCTTGTAATTTTTGTTTCTCTTAGAACTATATCGCTTCCTATTGCGGAATACCTGGAAGTAGATTTTGTACTAACGATTGTATGGTTGTGGCTCATTAAGTTCTTTTTCAGTCAAAAAGATGCAAATCCCTTTCTATAATTAGTTTCTTATCCCCATACGGAGACAAGACATCCGTAGGTAATTTTACAGAAATAGGGTCGTTAAATAAATCATCAAGTGTTAAAAATTGAATCCTCGGAATGTTTTTCCCTGTATATGGAGTAAAATATTCACTCGTAGCTTCTTCAACCATTCCTTGAGTTGGCCCCCTAAAAGTTATCAAAACACCAAAATCAGCCTCCTGAGTTATTAATGTGCCTTTTAAATCTCTTACCATTGACGGATTAACATTTTCTGTCCCCTTAACTTGTATAATTCCTTTGCCAAATTGACTTTTCTTTCTTGGGTCAATAAAGTATATAATCCCATCTACTCCCTTATCCCCGGTCTTTCTTTGAGAAGGGATAGCATTTTCTATCCTTGATATACACCAAATTTGGAATTGGAAAGCATTTTTTTCTGCCAGTTTCTTCGCAGAATAAACATCTTTTGGCTCACCATCTATAGCAAAATTAATTTTCATCCCCTCTTCTTTTTCAACTTCCCTAAATCTTTTAGAAACAACATCTATGGCAAGATAAGTTATATCTATCCCAATCCATCTGCGTTTTAATTTTTCTGCCTTCACAACTACAGTGCCACAACCACAAAAAGGGTCCAAAATAATATCACCTTCATTACTGTTGGCTTTGATTATTCGCTCTAAAAGTGCTTCAGGCTTCTGAGTGGGATAACCAACCAGTTCTTTTCTAATACTTATTAATGCTTTAATATCATCCCAAATATCTCTAATATAAACATCTCTATAATATTTTCCCTCGTTATCTATTTTCGTATCATAAAAAGATTTTTGATATATTATTTTCTCTTTTTGTGGGTTAAAAATATACTTTTGTGATTTGGTATAAAAAAGAAGTATTTCGTGTTTTTTGGCCCATCTTTTTTTGGTCACGCCTTGTATTCTATATCCCCAAACTACTTCATTTTGGAAGTTATCTATTCCAAATATAGCATCCATTAAAAGTTTTAGATAATGGCTTGCAGTAGGGTCGCAATGCAAATATATACTACCGGTAGGTTTTAATACTCTTCTCATTTCTAACAATCTTGGCGCCATCATACATAAATAAGCCATTATAGAGCTTTCGCCTAAATATGAACGCATTGCTTTCATTAGCTCTATGAGTTTCGGGTTTGCCTTTTCTTTTGTAATAGTTCCCTGTATTAGACCATAGTAATTTTTAGCCGCCTCATCTCCCCATTTCCAAGTATCTCCAAAAGTCTCTATTTGAGCAGTTGCTCCTTTTATATTATTTGATTCAGGATGAAAGATAATATTGTAAGTCCTACCACTCTTAAATGGTGGGTCCAAATAAATAAGGTCAACAAAATTATCAGCAATCTTATCTCTTAAAATATCTAAATTATCACCAAAGTACAATGTATTCATTTTGAGCCTTTTTTCTTCCACTTGTTTTTATTTAATTCAATTATTTAACCCTGTCAAGCATTTTTACCTACACTTTCAGTAATATAAGTAAAGAAGCAAGACCAAAAAATAGACAAGCAGTGGCAAGTTTCACTATACCCAATTTGCGTTTCATAATCTCACTCATCTTTTGTGAACTAATCCCAAAATAGGCAACTAAAAACACAAATACAAGTGGAAGAATAAAAAAGAGATTATACATTAGAAGATAATAGATAGCTTTTGCCCTTAACATCGGGCTACTTAAAATGTAAGTTATCGTAGGTAAATACACTTGACCAGTACAAACAACTTCCAAGACCGAAACAATTAGCCCGGAAATAAAAGCACTTACGCAAATAAGCCATATATGTATATCCGTCTTCTGTCCCCTGTCCTCTGTCTTCCGCCTTCTATCCTCTGTCTTCTGTCCTCTGTCCTCTATTGGAGCTTCATTTCTGCTGTTCTGCCCTTTTTATAAAGTCTATAATCATAGAGACTTACGAGCCCTAATACAAATGTTAATCCTGCAATAGCATAATACACAATCTCAGATAGGATAGGGAATACTTTAATCATTGACACAAACTTAAATATGCCCACCCCAATACAAAAATAAGCAATAAAGACTGCAATAGCAAATGACATACCTACTAAAAGTATTTCTCTTCTTCTATATGCAGCAAAAGTAAGGTAGGAGATAAAAAATATGATAGTCGCAAAAGCACAAGGATTTATACCATCTAAAAGCCCCGCTCCTATTATCCCTATAGGAGATAAACCAACAAATCTCTTAATTATCCCATTCTCCGTCACCGCCATAGCGGGATGTTCCACAGGCTTAAACTTTTCCCATTGATACCGGGAAGGCTTACTTGTGTGAATAAAATGATAGATATCTTCATCTCTTATCTCTTTTATAAAACTTGTATCCCCTATGAAAATGGCAGGCGTAACAAGGTGTAAATTCTCGACCACCTTATATTCTTTACATAAATTATCAAATAGTACCATATTATTACGGTCAGCAATATTGAATCTCGTTATCTCTATATTTGGAAAGTCGTGTTCAAGGTTACTTAAAATATGCTCGCAACGACTACATTCTTTGCATCCAGGGGTGTAAAAATAAGCAATCTTGAAGTTTATTAAGATACTGGCAACAGGTATTGGAAATCTAATTGGGTTTGTTGGATTTGTTTCTGGGATTGAGAAGCTATTTTCTATTACAGGCGTATCGGGATGTTCTATAAACTTATTAATTCGTCGTATTTCATCTATACCTACTAATAATTTATCTCCTATCAACATTGCAGGAAATTTATCAACATAACTTCCATACTTCTTTTCTATCTCAAGTAGATGCTTATACCCACTATCAGTCTCTATGTTGTAGTACTTGATAGTTATATTTTTTGCCCTCAATATAGGCAATATACTATCCTTGATTATAGCACATTCCTCACATCCGGGAGAATAGAAATAATCTATTTGGGCAGTAAAAAGGACAAAAAGAATGAGAATATTCATTAACTATTAGTTTAATCTTTTCTTATCCGGCGTCAAGCATATTTCTGACTATTCTACAAAAATACAAAAGTAAAATAAAAAATAGGGTTGACAAGAAGGGAATATAAGTTATTTTTCTATTGTTGAAAGTAGAAAGTTTATGAAAATAGAAGTGCATATTACGGAATCGCTTTGTAAGGCGTGTGGTTATTGCATAGAGGCATGTCCTAAAAAGGTATTAGAATTAGCTAATTATTTTAATGAAAGTGGCTTCCATCCGGCATGCATTATAAAGAAAGAAGAATGCACCGGCTGCGGAATGTGCTATCAAGTATGCCCAGAAGTAGCAATTGAGGTAACCCGCGAGAAATAGATACAAGATGAAGAAAAAATTAACCGGCTATTGTGGGTTGTATTGTGGTGACTGCTCCGGATATACAGGAACAATTGCTGACTTATCAAGAGACATTAGAAAAGAGCTACGGAAGGCTAAATTTGATGCCATAGCAAAAGTGGTCCCTTTCAAAGAATTTAAATACTATAAGGAATGCTATGAATGTTTGGGAGCAATGATAAAGCTCAGATGTAAAGGTTGTCGTGGCGGAAGCAGGTCAAAATTTTGCAATATCGCCAAGTGTGTTCAAAAAAAGAATTATGAAGGATGTTGGGAATGTAGTAAATTTGAGGAGTGCAAAAAGCTACAGGGTCTTGAGGTAGTTCATAAAGATGCTCATATCAAGAATTTAAATAAGATTAAACAAGTTGGAATTAAAGAATGGTTGAAAGGTAAAAGATTTTGGTAAACGGTTAAACCTCAAATGAAAGACATAACAAAGTATAAGACAGGTGAGCATATATTAATAAAGGGGAATGAGGCATTGGTTTCGTTAATTGAAGAGTTAACTAATGGGTAAGGATAAATTCAAACTACCAAAGGAATGGTTCAATCAGGCAAATTATGACTTACAGACAGCAGAAGCAATGTTCAAAACAGGCAGATACATCTATACAGTTTTTATGTGCCATCTATCAATCGAGAAAGCATTGAAAGGGCTTTATGCTAAGAATTTTCAGAAAAGCCCACCTAAAACTCACGACTTAAACTATCTTAGCAAAGAGATAAACTTAATGTTCTCAGAAGAACTCAAGATTTTTATGGACAATCTTAACGATTTAAGTATTCCTACCCGATATCCTGATGAACTTGACAAACTTTTAACCCAGTATAAAAAAGATAGAACAGAGAAGGTGTTAAATCAAACAAAGGTATTGTTACTATGGCTAAAAGAGAAATTATAGAGATATCAAAAATTCTACAAGAATTACTTCAACAAAGAAAGGTTAGCATTTATAAGATAATTATTTTTGGCTCATATGCAAAAGGGAGTCAACGAAAGGATAGTGATATTGATATAATAGTTGTTTCTAATGACTTTAGGAATAAAGACATATTTGAGAGAGTAAAGCTTACAAGTGGAGTTCATAGAGGACTGGTGGATAGGATTAAAAAGCCTTTTGATATTATGTATTATTCAGACACAGAATGGGATGAAGGCGATTCATTAATAATAAATTCTGCAAAAGAAGACGGAGAGATAATTTATGGCTGAAATGAAAGACATAACAAAGTATAAGACAGGCGAGCATATATTAATAAAGGGGAATGAGGCATTGGCGGAGGGTGCAGTGCGTGCTGGGTGTAGATTTTTCTCAGGCTATCCCATCACTCCTCAGAATGAGGTTCCTGAATACTTAAGCTGGCGTCTATTTGAGGTAGGCGGCACATTTATTCAGGCAGAAGCAGAAGTAAGTGCCATTAATATGTTATATGGAGCAGCAGCAGTAGGGACAAGGGCAATGACTTCTTCCTCAGGATGTGGTATAAGTTTAAAGCAGGAGGGCATTTCTTATATCGCTTCGGCAGAGCTACCCATTTTTTATGCCAATGTAATGCGTGGAGGTCCCGGACTGGGCAATATTTCACCATATCAGGGTGATTATTTTCAATCCACGCGTGGTGGAGGACATGGGGATTATAGGGTTATCGTACTTGCTCCTAATTCAGTAACTGAGATGGGCAATTTCCCATACCTTGGCTATAAACTTGCGGATAAGTATCGTATTCCGTGTATGGTGTTGGCAGATGGGCTTTTGGGTCAGATGATGGAGCCAATGGAATTTAAGTTTGATTGGGTAGATATAAATAAATTACCACCTAAAGATTATACTTTGACAGGGTGTAAAAATAGGGAGCGTCGCATTATAAATACTTTGTATATGGATGTGAATATACTTGAGCGTCACACTTGGCATTTGTATCAAAAATATAGAGAAATAGAGGCAACGGAAGTTAGATACGAGGAGCGATATACCGAAGATGCAGATATAATCGTTGTCGCATACGGCACATCAGCTCGCGTAGCTATGGATGCGATTGCAAAAGCTCGTAAGCAAGGGATAAAAGTAGGATTGTTTAGGCCCATTACTTTATGGCCCTTCCCTAAAAAGAGACTATTGGAACTGACAGCAAGGTCAAGCAAATTTTTAGTCGTTGAAATGAGTATCGGTCAAATGGTAGAGGATGTGGAACTTTCTCTACAAGGAAAGGCAGAGATTTATTTCTATGGTCAACCCGGTGGAATAGTACCAACAGGCGATACTATCAAAAATCAAATCTCCAAAATCAAACCCGTTTCCGATGTATCGGATTCGGGAACGCAAAAATTAAACTCACAGAGTAAGGTAATATACTTAAATGATATTTAAGAGACCTGAAGGATTAACTAATACGCCTTGGCGTTATTGTCCTGGGTGCGGGCATGGTATAGTTCATCGTCTAATAGGTGAAGTGATAGATGAATTAGGCATCAGAGAAAAGACAATAGGTATTGCACCTGTTGGGTGTTCAGTATTTATGTATGAATACTTTAATTGTGATATGATTCAGACAGCACATGGCAGGGCACCGGCGGTAGCTACTGGGATTAAGCGTAGTCATCCAGATTTAATATGCTTCAGCTATCAAGGGGATGGGGATTTGGCAGCCATAGGGACGGCTGAAACTGTGCATAGTGCAGCTCGGGGTGAGAATTTCACTATCATTTTTATTAACAATACCATATATGGGATGACGGGTGGACAGCAAGCACCTACAACAATGCCTGGACAAAAGACTACTACTAATCCATATGGCAGGGATACTCGTATTCACGGTTTCCCTATTAGAGTATGCGAAATGTTGGCTACTCTTGATGGGCCTGTATATTTAGAGCGCGTGGCAGTGAATAAGCCAGTGAATGTTATTCGGGCGAAACGGGCTATAAGCAAAGCGATTAAATTGCAAGTAGATAATAAGGGGTTCTCGTTAGTTGAAATATTATCCCCTTGTCCAACTGGATGGGGATTATCACCAAAAAGCGCGTGCGAATATATGGATAAAGTGATGCTCCCATATTATCCACTTGGCGTATTTAAAGACTTAATAAAATGAGACAGGAAGTAATAATATCGGGCTTCGGGGGTCAGGGGTCGGTAAAGTCAGGTGTCTTATTGGCAAATGTAAATGGATAATAGAGTAAAACAACCGATAAGCCAAATAAAGAAATACTTGATAAAAAAGTATGAGGACAAAATAAAACAGGTTATTATTTACGGTTCATATGCGAGGGGTGAAGCTACAAAAGATTCTGATATTGACATTTTAGTTGTAATTGACGATTCTCTCAATTCCTATAATGTAAGAAAAAGCTTGAGTGATATAATTTTTGATATCCTTCTTGAGAAAAAAGAATTGATTTCAGTTATAGCTGTCCCAGAAAGCATTTTCAAAAATTACAAATCCCCTTTTATATTGAATGTGAAAGAGGAAGGGATGATAGCGTGAAAGAAATTAGTGACCTTACAAAAAAAGCAGAAAAGTTTCTTAAAACCGCAAAACTTGTTTTTGATTCTAAAGATTACGACTCTTGCACCTCAAGGTGTTATTATGCAATGTTTTTCATGGCAGAAGCGGTGCTACTTACCAAAGATTTGAAAGCATCTTCACACAAGGGTGTAATAAGTCTGTTTGGGGAGCATTTTGTGAAGACTGGAATTTTTGAAAGAGAAGAAGGAAAGGCACTCATCTATGCCTATGATAAAAGATTGATTGGAGATTATGGGGTAGGTTTCGCAGTTACTGAAAGAGAAGCAGAAGATATACTGAGAATATCTCAGAATTTTATTAAGAAGTTGAAAATTTATCTTAAAAAATGAGACAAGAAGTAATAATATCGGGCTTCGGGGGTCAGGGGTCGGTAAAGTCAGGTGTCTTATTAGCAAATGCGGCTATGCTTGAAAATAAGTATTGTACTCATTTCCCATCTTACGGTGCGGAAATGAGAGGCGGAACGGCTAATTGTTCGGTTATCATATCAACTGATGAAATAGCGTCTCCTATAATAAATGAGCCAGATACTATTATCGTGATGAACGAGCCCTCTTTGACAAAATTTGAACCCAAATTAAAGTCTGCTGGGCTACTTATTTACAATTCATCGCTCATACATAGAAAACCAAGTAGAACTGATATTGTGATAATTCCTGTACCCGCTAATGAAATAGCTGAAAAGATAGGTAGCATCAAATGTGCTAATATGGTACTTATCGGTGCTTTTATAGGCAAGACGAAGGCTATTGAAATTAAGAGTATTAAATCCTCATTAGCTATAGTTTTTAGCAAACTTGACGACCGACTCGCCAATATAAATATCACCGCTATTGAGGAAGGCATTCGCATCCCTATTTGCTAATTGTTTATGGGATATAAAATAATACTCCTCTGGGCCCTCAGTGCTTCATTAGTTCAGGTGATGAAGTTTGTCTTCACTTATATTAAAGAGCGACGCATTGACTTAAATCGTCTCATTGAGCCAGGAGGGATGCCGAGTTCTCATTCGGCTGGTGCTTCTACACTTTCTACTGCTATTGGATTAGCATGCGGATTCAATACTCCTATTTTTGCGGGCTTTCTCTTTTTTAGCACTGTTATAGTTTATGAATCTACGGGCTTACGCAGGGCTGTGGGAGAGCAAGCAAAGGCATTAAATAAACTTATACTCACGGTCTACGAAAAGAAGAGCTTACATTTAGAATATATACATATAGAGGAATTGCGTGTTATATTAGGTCATACGCCCGTTGAAGTACTATTAGGCATACTGATGGGTATATGCTTTGCCCTCGCTTTCTTTTAACCTGAAATCGGCATGTCAAGTAAAGATACAAAAATCAAAAAATGTGGAGTCAGCACTATAATCACCAACGACAATAAAGTGAAAACAAAAAACTATCTTCTTGCATTACTATCCAGTCTAATATTTTGCACGGTAGTTTTTGCACAATGGCAAATGATAGGTCCTGGAGGTGGGGGGCATTTTATTGATGTAACCGCAGACCCTCATAATCTTAATACTGTATTTGCTACTGTAAATGTAAGCGGTGTTAGAAAAAGTACTGACCGCGGAGAATCGTGGAATGACCTGAGCAATGGGTTGGATTTTGCTACTTATGGCTACAATGCACACCAAGGAGAAAGTTTTGCAATTCATCCTAAAATTCCTGACCTATTATTTTTTGGTTCCCGTTCCCATCAGATTTACAGACGCACTTCTTCATCTCCAGATGCACAATGGCAAGCAGTCCACACACTTTACCCCTATCCCTGGCAGCCCCCATATGATGATGAACTTGGTTATAACATTGGTTGTTTCGCATTTCATCCAATATTCAATTATAAAATATATGCCGGGCAGGGAGGTCCCCCTACAATATTTAATGATGGTTGGGTAAAGAAAGATATGGATGGAAAAATATACTTCAGTAATGATACCGGTTCAATCTGGTCAGAAGCCATAGATATGGATATAGTTCTTAATCACCCTGATGTAAATATTTTCAGCATCCAAATAAAGCCGTTATCGCTTAATTCAGTAGATAGTAATGAAGTATTCATCAGCACTAATTATGGTATTTATAAACTCAGTGAAATGGGTGCTAATTGGACACTGCTGGATACACTTAATCAGGGGTTGCCTGCTGATATTGGTTATGGACATTGGGGAGGACGGATGATTGCTGACCCGAAATACCCAAACGAAATATATTTGTCTATTATATGTAATACAGATAGTATCAGCAACTGGGCAACATGGCAAAATGAGTGGCAGGGCGGCATCTATAAAACAACCAACTGGGGCATACTGTGGTTCCCTATTGGAAGAAATAGTATAACTTTAGAAAAAACAGGTAATCCTTCCAACCCAAGAGAAATAACCAATTTCTTTGATTTGAAATTAGATACAAATGGCTTGGGTACACTTTATACAGCCAATATGCTAAAGAAAAACAATAATACTACAACCGGAATATATAAATACACTGACATCAGAACTATTAACGAGACAAACTATTCTACCAGCACAATTAATTGGGAAAACATTACTAATAAAAATTGTGTGGAATTTGGATGGAAAGAAGATGATAGTAATGGTGTTTTTGAGCCATATGCACTATCCCTTAGTCCTTTGGATACAACATTAATCTATTTCATAGCCGATGCCGGACAAATTTTCAGACTGGATTCTGTTAGCGGAAATGGGATAAACTATTGGAAACAGATTAGCACAAAAATGATTAGCCCCACATTTCCGAAAACATTCATAACCACAGGATTGGAAGGAATCGCATTTACACTATCCACAGCAATTGATCCTGCTAATCCTAATACATTTTATCTTGGTTTTGGCGACCATGCCTGGTTTAAATCAACAGATGGCGGTAATAGCCTATACCAGATAAACTATCTGCAAAGTTATGATTCTGTCACTACTTTGGGAGATGCAGCTGAAATAATTGTGGATAAAGATTATCCCAATTTAATATATGCTGCATCAAGAGGAAAGAATATGGCTTCAAATTACGGAAATATTTACTTATCCAAGAACTTTGGTGAAAACGGCAGTTGGAACCTGATAGGTGGCAGCAATTCCAAAAACAACCATGGACAGAATTTTAAGGTCAATGGTTACCCTATTGGCGGAATATGGTCATTTTTTGTGGACTATGATTCACCGGTTCAAAGAACATTATATGTGGCACGATATGAGAATAACGACCTTATTAATGATACAACAGGCATTTATAAGGCAACGCTTGATACTGCGGGTAATTTTATTTCACTATGGAGACCTATTTGGGAAAAGTCATCCATACGCTCTATGGTAAAAAAGGGAAATTATATTTTTGCAGGAAGAGATATTAACGGAAAAATATTTCAGATAAACCTTACAAATGGTTCGGCTACGCAGGTAAATACAACAAATATTGGAACCACTATTTATCAGATAAAAAAGAATAATGGCGATTCATTATTCGCTGCCACTGATAATGGTTTTTGGATAAATAATGGAGATGGAATTAATTGGACATTACTTTACAATACTCAAATGACTAATCCTATTGCAATTAATGGTGATATTTGGGATTTTGTAATCAATAATAATATCATCACATTAGTTAGCCCTTATGTAGGTGTTATCAGAAGCACAAATGGAGGTATTTCTTGGCAAGATGTAACAGGTAATATGTCTTCTAAAGCCGCTATGGCTATAGATGCAGACCCTTCCAATCCCGAAAAGTTGTTTGTAAATACCAGAGGTGCGGGAGTTTGGATACGAGATTTTTTGGCAACAGTAACAGAATCACCTATTACTGTTCCTGTAACAAATATTAAAGTCTATCCCAACCCATTTACTTTCTTTACATTGCTTAAATATTCAGTCCCAAAACCTGCAAATGTAAGTCTTAAAATTTATAATCTTGCAGGGCAAATGGTGAAAACATTAGTAAATAAGAACCAAAAAACAGGGAATTATACGGTTAAGTGGAATGGAACAGATGATACTGGACACACTTTAGGTAGCGGAATATATTTTTATAAGTTAGAAATAGGAGATAAGTTTTCACAAATCAAACTGATACACTTATCTACTATTTGCAGGGTTACTACTGCCCTGCACTTTGTTTGTGGGTCAGGTAATTCTATCCAATGAATTCCTTGTATGCTTTTGAACCATGTTAGTTGGCGTTTAGCATATCTGCGTGTATTGCGTTTAATTAAGCTAATAGCTTGGTCAAGTGTTATTTCATTATCCCCGCCAGAGCAGGATTTCCGCTCCGCTCCAAGAAGATAAGAAACTAACTCTTTATATCCTATAGTCTGAAGGGCATTAAGTTCAGGAGAATAGATAGAAACCAGCTTTTTCACTTCATCCAATAGTCCGTTATCTATCATTTTATCCACTCTCTTGTCTATTCTCTCGTATAAAGCATCTCTATGCATATTTAGTCCGATGTAGATAGGTGAACAATCAAACGGCTCTCTGTTTGTTTTCAAGTCAGACATCTGTATGCCTGTTAATTCATATACTTCAATGGCGCGTATTATTCTCATCCTGTCATTAGGATGCAGCTTATTAGCCGTAGCCGGGTCTATTTCTGTAAGTTTTTTGTATAGTGTGCCGGTCGGTGTTCGGTTATCGGTTATCGGTATTCGGTTATCGGCTGGGAGACTAAAAAAACCTTCTATTAAGGCACGCAAATATAAACCTGACCCTGCTACTACAATGGCAATCTTATCTCTCTCCCAGATATCTTTTATCTTATTTCTTGCCATTTTTGCTTATTTTTATGCATTTAAGGTGGTATCAGGTGGCACAATATCTATAAGCCAATGCTTAATACAAGCAATCTCTTGTTGGGTTGGCTTATTAGTTCCTATATCCATCATCTGATATACTTGGCGAGAATCACAGACTACGATTTCAGCTCCTATTTTAGCCGCTACTTCAATAGCAATAGCAGTCTTCCCAACTCCTGTAGGTCCTAAAATTATAGGTAGGTTCATAAAGCTCAAAACTTAAATCCCTTGCCACCCCCGATGAAATCGGGATCCCCGATAGCCATCGGGGAAAAGACACAAAGACACTAATATACACAAAGAACAAAGTTCAAAAATTTAAGGTCTAAAAGTTCAAACGGGGCGTAATGAATGAAGCACAGTAACATTCCGAGCTATCGGAACTTACGCTCCCGACACATTCTGCGTCGGGACAGGTTCACTACAATACGCCCCTATGAACTTAAAGAAACTTAACCCTTTTTGGTCACATGCACAGCTTTAGGACCTCTGTCACTTTTGACGACTTCAAATTCCACTTCATCGCCTTCTGCAAGGACTCTGAAGCAAAAGCCATCAAAATCCGAGTAATGCACAAACCGTTCACTCCCATCTTCCTGCGTAATGAAACCAAACCCTTTCCTCTCATTAAACCACTTAACTTTGCCACTTGGCATCTCACACCCTCCTTTTAAAAATAAATCCTAACTCCCAAACTCTAAATCCTAAACAAAATTCAAAAGCCAATTACCCTCTAATCCTACACACATTAGCAATCTCGTCACCTCCTTTTAAGTTAACAATTTTAACCCCTCTTGCAGATCTACCCATTCTTCTAATAGAGCTACAGGAAGTTCTTAAAGTATGCCCTTTTTTAGTCACTATAATAACTTCATCAGTAGTATCAGACCCTTTTACTAATTCGCAGCAGGCAATTCCTACCTTATTCCCAACAACGCCGACACCCCCTCGATTAGTAAGTCTAAAACTCTTAACAGGTACTCGTTTACTATAGCCATTTGATGTAATAACAAACAGAGCAATTTTAGGGTCACAAGTAGTTTTAATCCCTATAACCTCATCATTAGTGGCAAGTTTAATCCCTTTTACCCCGGCAGCAGTCCGTGATAGGGATCTTAATTTTTTCTCCTCAAACCTAATAACTTTACCTTTCTTAGTAATAATCATAATATAATCATTAGTCTGCATTTCAGTGGCACCCAAAAGCTCATCTCCCTGCTTTAAAGTAATGGCAATAATACCTGAGTTCCTTATTTTATCAAATTTGTAGGGTTCTAACTTTTTAATTATTCCTCTTTTTGTAACTATAATAACAGAGGTTTGTGCTTTAAATGGTAGAGGTAGAGAGTTCGTTGAGTTTGTAAAGTTCATAGGGTTTGTAGGGTTCATAATGGGTAAAATATCTTTCACTTCTTCACCCTCGGCAAGAGATATAAAATTAGTAACCACTTTACCTCTTGCATTTCTTTCTACTTCCGGTATTTCATACGCTTTGATAGAAAAGCATCTGCCCGAATTAGTAAAAAATACAAGTGTAGAAAGCGTAGAAGTTTCTATCATCCTAATAGCTTCATCTTCAGGGGCGAGCGAAATCCCCATAACTCCTTTGCCACCACGATGCTGTCTTGTATAAACACCGGGTTTTGACCTTTTTAGGTATCCTTTTTGCGTTAAAACGACTAATGCTGGTACATCCGGTATTAAATCTTCATCTCCCAATTCCTCTTTTCTTTCAGTAATCCGAGTTCTCCTCTTATCACCGAATTTCTCTTTAATCAATTTTAGCTCCTCTCTCACAACTTCCATAATACATTCGTGAGAAGCAAGTATTTCATTAAATCTTTTTATACTTTTAATCGTTTCCTTGTATTCATTTTCTATTTTTTCTTGCTCCAGTCCAACCAGTCTGGCGAGCCGCATATCCAAAATAGCTTTGACCTGTCGTTCACTGAGTATAAATTTATTTATCAATTCCTTTTTCGCCATGTCTTCATTAGTAGCAGTTTTAATAATTTTCACCACTTCATCAATATTAGCAATAGCAATCTTTAATCCTTCTAATAAATGTGCGCGTTCATTAGCTATCCGCAACTCGTATTCTGTTCTCTTCTTTACTATTAAATACCTGTAATCCAAGAATGATACCATTAGTTCTTTGAGCCCAACAACCTTAGGGGAACCATCTTTAAGGACAAGCATTATAATTCCATAAGTTGTTTTAAGTGCAGTATGTTTAAATAGTCGATTGATAATCACTTGTGAAGGGGCATTGGATTTAAGTTCTATGACTATTCTCATTCCTTCACGATCCGATTCATCTCTAATATCTGAAATACCGTCAATTTTTTTGTGCTTCACAAGTTCTGCAATTTCTGCGATTAAAAGTGATTTATTGACCTGATAAGGAAGCTCCGATACACAAATCCTTTCTCTACCATTTTTTATTTCCTCCACCTTTACTTGAGCTTTTAAGATAATTTTACCTCTCCCCGTCATATAAGCTTCTTTGATGCCCTCAGTCCCTTCAATGACACCAGCAGTGGGGAAATCAGGTCCTTTTATCCAATTAGAGAAATCTTCAATCTCAGGATTATCCATCAAGCCAATAAGTCCATCTATTATTTCTGTCAAGTTATGTGGCGGTATATTAGTCGCCATGCCAACCGCTATGCCCGCACTCCCATTTACAAGCAAATTTGGAAACTCCGATGGCAAAATAGCAGGCTCTTTGAGTCTGCCATCAAAATTAGCCACCATTTGCACGACCTCTTTCTCTATATCCTTAAGCATAAGTTCAGCTATTTCAGATAACTTAGCTTCTGTATATCTATAAGCGGCGGCAGCATCTCCATCTATGGACCCAAAATTCCCCTGCCCCATAGCTAACGGGTATCGCAAAGTGAATGACTGTACCATTCTAACTAATGTATCATAAACAGAAGTATCGCCATGCGGATGATATTTACCCAGCACCTCTCCCACAACAGCGGCAGATTTTCTGAATGCCCTATTATGAACTAATCCAAGTTCCTTCATAGCATATAAGATTCTGCGATGCACTGGCTTTAAACCGTCCCGCACATCCGGAAGTGCCCTGCCCACGATTACGCTCATCGCATAATCAATGTAGGAACGCTTCATCTCATCTTCTATATATGTGGGTATAATTTCACTCATACTTTAGTGAATCTGTGGCATAGCATTTAATTTTTACTCTTTTAGACTTTTAGACTCTAAACTTTTTAGACTTTCTTTTACTGTTTCCTCTAACTTAGGATTAGGTACTAAGGCAATTACTTTTTCATAAAACTCTCTCGCCTCTTTATCATTGCCCATCTCTACTGCACATTTAGCCGCCCCTATAAGAGCAATAGATTTCGAATCTACATCCTCATATTGAGATGAAGCATCCAGATAGTAAGCATGTGCCTCTTCATAATCCCCTTTATCAAAATACAAAGAAGCCAACATAAAAGTAGCTTCATTTGTCGCCTGAACTCTTAACTCTTCACTCTTAACTTTTAACTTTTCACTTTTTACTATCTCTATCAATGTTCTCTCATATTCACTAATCAAGCCCTCGTTCAAATAGGTTTTAGCTATCCTAATCCATGCCTCCCATAACATATTGGATTCGGGATACTTTTCTATAAACCCTTGAAAAGCAATCCTCGCTTCACTTGGCTTATCAAGACTTTCATAACACATTCCTATTTGATACTGGGCAAGAGAAACAGATTGAGGTTGAACCTCTTGAGATTGAATCTCTTCAGATTCTGAAAACTCATCTATTAGTAGAGCATATTCTTTCATTGCTTTCTCATATTTACCGAGTTCAAAATAGGCATCCGCCATCCTTGTTAATACCTCTTTTCGCATACCAGTGTTCAATAACTCACGATATGTTTCAAAAGCAGTTTCAATTTGCCTTGTCTTTAAATAGCAGTCAGCCAGTCCCATCTTTGCCCTATTCGCATACGGAGAGAAACTAAACTCTTGAATTACCTTTTCATAGACATCTATAGCTTTGTGGAACTCTTTTTCCTTTTCCCAGTGATTACCAATTTCATACGCAAGTTTAGGCGCTCTTGGCGATTCCGGATATTTACGCACAAAATTATGGCTAATATCTATTTTTAGGTCATATTTGCCGAGTGAAAAATAACATCCCTCTATCTTAAATCGTGCCTCGTCTTGTGCCCAAGCAGGACTATCTACCTGACTATACCAATAAATGGCAGAATCATACTCCCCCATCTCCCGATACGCATTGCCAAGCATTGAAAAACCATATTGAACCAATTCATCCTGAGGATAACCGGAGACTAATATTTTCATATTTTTAATACAAGAGTCATAGTTTGAAGTAGCAAAGTATGCTTTTCCCACCCAGTAATAGGCATTAGGGATAAAGTTATGCCTTGCATACTCGGTAATAAATTTATTAAACCCCCTAATAGCACTATCAAGGTGTTTAGCTTTTAATGCACTTCTCGCCCCATAATACATAGAAATAGGCCTTAAATAATCATCAGAATATTGGGCTATAAAGTCATTAAATTTACTCTCCGCGGCCCCAAAATCTTCTAACTTATAATATGTCCACGCTAACCCATATATTGCATCCCGATTCCTGCTTTCATCTTTTATCTCTCCACTTTCATCTTTCATCTTTTCATAATGGTACTCGGCTTCTGTCCACTTATTCAACCTATAATAACATTCAGCAGAAAATAAATCATCACCCACTTTCTTGAAATACTCTAATGCCTCATCATATTTACCCATTCTATAAAGGCATGCCCCTATTTCTCTATCATTTCCCGTTTTACTAAAATACTCAACCGCTTCCTCAAAATGACCCTCATAATAATCAATTACGCCTAACGAATGCTCATCATCCAGCTCGCTAAACAGTTCTTTCGCCTTTTCAGTATTTCCTAATTTATAGTTTGCAAATCCCATCCCATATTTAGATTGAGCTTTCTCAAACCACATTAAAGCGGAAGCAAGATTATTTTTGTTAATTTCTATTATCCCGTTATCAAAGTATATTTTGTTTAAGAGAGTTTGTGGTGATGGAACTATAGTAGATTGTCCTACCATATTCTGGATATTAGAAAACCAATAAATAGAGTTCTCTTTATCCCCTGTAACATATAATCCGGCACCTATTTTTAGCCTCAGTTGGGTAGAGCGAGTCTCCTTATATGCCATTTTATATACTGTCAGTGCCTCGCTGTACTGGGAGTTAGCAAAAAAGTAATCTCCTACATACTCCAATGAGGGGAGTAAAATAAAAAAACTAATCCACATCTTTTTTCCATATAAGTATCCGACCGCATTGCTCACAGGTCAACATTCTCTCTCCTTTTTTTATCTCTGCAATAAATTGCGGAGGTATGACAGCGTTGCAGCCACTACAGGTGGACTCAGATATCTGAACTATTCCTACGCCACCTCTATTCTTTCTTACTTGTTCATATCTTGCAAGGTAATCCTTCCTTGTTATTTTCAATATAAGTTTTTCGCGTTCCTCTTTTTTAATTTGTAATGCAGTAGTTGTTCTCGTGAGCTCATCTTGTTTTTCTTTTTCCTCTATGCTAAACTTTTCTTTGCTTTTGCCCAACTCTTCGTTCATTCGCCCCATTTCTTTTGACAATTCATCAATCTTATTAGATATTTCTAACCTTTCTTCTTCATATACTGTAATCTTAGACTCCTCAGTATTTATTTCGTGTAATAGGGTTTGGTATTCACGATTTGTTTTAACTTGCAGCAACTGGGATTTATATCGTCTTATTGTATCGCGTGCCTGCCCTATATCTTGTTCTATCTTTTTTCTTTGCACAGATAATTCATCTGTCTTTTTTGTCTTATCTTTTAGTTCCGCTTCTTTATCCTTAATTTTTTGACTTGCTTGCTCTATTTCTTTAGGGATACTTATTTTGTATGTTTCTAACTTGTAGATTTCTTTATCAAACTGCTGTAATTTCCAAAGGCATTGTAAATCTTCTATCACTTACTACTGGGCGAAAAGGGACTTGAACCCCTGACCTCCGGTATGTGAGACCGGCGCTCTAACCAGCTGAGCTATCCGCCCTATTTATTTTATTAAATAGGAACTTTAACACTATAAATAACACTTGAAAAGAAATATATCAAAATATTTGCTTGCTGTCAAGTTTTTTTTATTGCTTTCATAAAAGAATATTTAGAGTTGACAAACTCAATAGTATGATTTATAAATAGGATGACTTTATATCTCTTTGCTAAACATAAGGGCCTGTAGCTCAATGGATAGAGCACCTGATTTCTAATCCGGTGGCTGAGGGTTCGAGTCCCTCCAGGCCCGATATATAATGAGACCAATTATTGGTTTAACTTGCAAGGTTTCGCCGGAGGGGGATAATTTTCTACATCCTCAATATATACAGGCGATTGAATCGGCAGGTGGTGTTCCTATTCTTATTCCCTGTCTTGAAGTCCAAGAAAGTATAGAGCAGTTATCCCAAAAGATAGATGGATTATTGCTTTCTGGTGGCGGAGATATTGACCCTGCAAGATATAACGAGTCACCCCACCCAAAAACAAAAGACATAAACCCACAAAGAGATTCTCTTGAATTAATTCTTACTAAACTTGTGCTTAAGCGTGGTATCCCAGTTCTTGCAATCTGTCGAGGGATGCAAATACTGAATATAGTAGAGGGTGGAACATTAAATCAGCACATCAATGGACATTACCAAACAGAATCTCGTCCTACACCAACGCATGAAATTGAAATTAAAACCGGCACATTACTATTTAAGATTATTGGTCAAGAAAGGATAAGAGTGAACTCTTTTCATCACCAATTAGTAAGAGATGTGGCAACAGGATATAGAGTATCAGCAGTGGCAAAAGATGGAGTGATTGAAGCTATGGAAAGCGAGACACACCATTTTATACTCGGTGTCCAGTTTCATACTGAGCATCTGTGGCAAGCTAATCCATTATTTAAGAATATATTCTTATCTTTTGTAAAGGCGTGCCAAAAATGACACTACTAATATGATTTTTGATATGAAAAAGGAGGTGCAAGATGTTGTGAAAAGGAGAGAAAGCAAGAGAATAGGTAAAGGCAAGAACTTTTAATTAGGAGGCGAGATGTTACGAGTGATTATGACGCTGGTGGTGATAGTTGCTTTGGGCGCTGCGCCAAATGAAGAAAAGGTGCCACCCAAAGAGATAAAACCAGCAGAAGAGACAAAACAAGTTGAAGAGGTAAAACCAACGGAAGAGGTACAAGTAGTTCCATCTGTCCCACAGGTAGAGGTAATGTTGAAGCAGGTAGCTCCGATGAAATTTATCTCCATATTTCATCAAGGCGATTATTCACAAATGGGAAAGATATTTGGCGAACTATACTCATGGATAGGCAAGAACAGCATATCCCCAGTTGGCGCACCTTTTGGTATTTATTATGATAACCCGGAAAAGGTAGCCCCTGATAGCTGTAGATATGAACTATGCGTACCTGTTGAAGGTAATATAGTGGGCGATAGTTTAGTACAGGTAAAGGAAATGGGTGCTATGGAAGTAGCCTCTACTATCCACAAAGGAGCATACGAAAATGTAGGTCCATATTGGGAATCGATCTACACTTGGATATACACTAATAACTATGAGCCAGCGGGGGCGGGGATGGAATTATATCTTAATCCCCAAACTCAATCACCAGATTCTTTGCTAACAGAAATACGCGTACCTGTAAAAAAGCAATCACCTACACCTGAAAAGAAGAAGGAATGTCATCACGGAGAGAAGTAGTTTGATAGGGAATGAAAGCCCTATCCTAAAAATGCACAAAAGATGGAAGACGGAAGAGGAAAACCAAATGCTTTGCCACAAAGACACGAAGACACAAAGGGACACTAAAAAGTCAAAAGTTCAAGGGTTCAAAATATGGAGATAAGAAGAGTCTGTTATATGGGGCGGCTATTTAGGTGGCTGCCCCATATTTTGTAGTCAAAGGGAGGGATAGAGTTATGGATTTAGAAAATGTATCTATTATAGGGGCGGCAGGCAAGATGGGTAGTGGGATTGCGATGCTTATTTCACAAGAGGTGGCGAAACTAAAAATCGACGACCCTGATAAAATATATCGTGTAAATCTAATAGATGTAAATGAACGAGCAATGGACGGGCTGCATAAGTATATCAAGACCCAAGCCACTAAATTAGCAGAACGCAACATAGTAAGTTTAAGAAGTCTATATGCCTCGCATTCTGACCTTATAGAGAATAGCGATATTATAGATGCTTTTGTGAACGAGCTACTCGGAGTGATAAGATATGGCACTGAGTTAGAGGTTGCCCGTAATTCCCAAATAGTCTTTGAAGCAGTGATAGAAGATGAGCCCTTAAAACTCAATCTCCTTACAAAGCTCAATCATCTATGTGCAAAAGGGACTTTATTTTTCACCAATACTTCCAGCATACCTATTGGGTTTCTTGATAATCAGGTAGGGCTTGGTGGTCGGCTAATAGGGTATCATTTTTATAATCCACCTGTTGTCCAAAAGCTTGTTGAGTTAATTCCATCCGACGCTACTACTGATGAGCTAAAATCTATTGCCTTAGAGTTAGGTAAGGTGCTGGGCAAGAAACTTATTTCCTCCAATGATATAGCTGGCTTTATTGGCAATGGGCACTTTATTAGGGATGGCTTATATGCTATATCCGAAGCAGAGCGACTAAAAACTAAATATGGCGGGGCAGGTGCTATATATCTTATGAACCGCATAACTCAGGATTTCTTAGTTAGACCAATGGGTATCTTTCAACTGATAGATTATGTAGGGATTGATGTCTTTCAATGCATCCTGCGTGTGATGAGCAAACATTTACAGGATACGACACTTAAAAGCCAACTCATTGATGATATGATGGCAAAAAATGTTAAGGGCGGTCAATTTGCTGATGGAAAGCAAAAAGATGGCTTCCTAAAATATGAGAACAATAAGCCCATCGCCACTTATAATATAGAAAAAAATGAATATCTGATGTGGGAGGGACTTCCCAGTCCCGAATGGAAAACAAAGATAGATACGGAACTCGGCAACCTACCAAATGGACATAGCCCTTGGAAAAAGCTATTGAATAACCCCAAGAAAGCAGATATACTTTCTACATATTTTAGTAATCTGCGTCAAGCAAGCGGATTAGGGGCAGAACTTGCCAAAAATTATCTCGCTGAAAGCAAAAAGATAGGATTAAAGTTAGTCAAAGATGGTGTGGCTAATTCGGAAGCCGATGTTAATGGCTTCTTTTGGGCTTACGGACCCATAAATGAATATATTTAAGCCCCTTTCTTAAATGTAGGGACAGATTATAATCTGTCCCTACAAAAGCCTCCACAAACTAAATGGAAACCTGAAGGTTTCCACGCAGTCGGGAAAGCCAAGAAAGATAGTTAAATGGTTAAATTAAAGTCCATAAAATTGTGGGAGGGACTTCATAGTCCCGATAGATTATCAAGGTTGGGAAACCTTTCCCACAGATGTTCCAATCTTAAGAATGGATGTTCCAACCTTAAGAATGGATGCTCCAATCTTAAGAATGGATGCTCCAATCTTAAGAATGGATGCTCCAACCTTAAGAGCGGATGTTCCAACCTTGGGAGCGGAAGTGATACTCTATGGAGTATATTGGATACTCCAATGGGTCTAAAATATCCCAATTAACTTGGGAAAGGAGGTTCAAATGGCGGGCTATATTCTCGGAAGTGATAATTTGGCTAATGCTTTTAGTTTATCTATCTTACTCTCTATAGAAGCTAAATAGATAATTAGCCGCCATAATGATAATGGTCTTGATGGTAATCTAAATATCCATTGTTCTATTCTGTGTGGAGAGTGTAATTCATCTAATACAAATTGTGGCACATTAGCATTAAATAAGCTTTTGGCATAGTAAAGAGCATAAAAGACAGGTTTGCTAATTTTAGCTCTCTGTACCAAGCTAATCACTTTCTTCCACTCTATATCATATTTTTCTATTAGTTGATAGATATCGGCTATCCACTTTATGTTATGATAAGCTTCTTTAAGTAAATGAAATGATAAATAGATAAGTAGATACTCAGGCGTTAGTATAAGGGATTGGGAAGAAGCTATTTGGGCTGGCATTGTATTTTGCCATAGCTCATCTATATTGAGCTTAAAGACATATTTTTGCACCGCACTGCTCTTATTAACTATATCCCAATGTATATCAAGGATAACCCCCTTAAAATAAGTAGTATGATTAGTTTTATTCGCTTCACTATATTTATCATCATTCGAATAGCCAAGTTCTCTTAATAGCTTATCTACTGCTCTTAAATCCTCTTTATGAATTAGCATATCAATATCCGTAATTTCTCTTACCCCTATATCCTGATAAATAGTGTTCAGGAAACTAATTCCTTTTAATATTATTGTCTCTATATTTTGTTTGGCGAATGTTTCTAATATCTTGTGTAGCTCTGACAGATACATTATATTTCTTGCCTTATTTTGCAAATACTTTTGCTTTAACTCACTTAATACTTCACTTGGCACTAATATCGGTGTTCGGTGTTCGGTTAGCGGGATACGGTTAAGCGTAAAATATAATATAGGAAGTAAGGGGGCAAACTTTCTCTCGCTCAACACTTTATGCCAATTAACGCCTTCTATAAGTAGTTGTTCAATTTTGGATAGACCCTTACTTGATGGGACAGAGTAGCATATAAGCTTACTTTCTCGTGTCTTTTGCTGCATCTACTTTCTTAAATGTAGGACAGATTATATATTATCCTTACCGTCCCAAGTTATGTGATAATAGCCGGATTCTTGCTTCTTATCCACTAATGTCCTTACCAATTGTCCTGCACTGTTGTAAATCTTAAGTTGGCAAGGGATAGTTATTTTTCTCTCCCTATCCATAGGAATTTGGTATTGGATAAGCGTAGAGTGTGTAAATGGACTGGGATAGCTTTTGTAGAGCTTAAATACTTTTGGCAATAAATCTATTTCTTCTACTTCTGTGGTAGAGTTTTTAGAGCCCCCAGAACTAAAACAAGTAATCTTTCCGCCTTGTGTTGCCACATATATACTTCCATTAGCAAAGGCGGGCGAACTAATAATAGGACTGCCCAAAGAAAAAGCCCATAGCGAATCGCCTGTCAAGGCACTAAAAGCGTATAAAATTCCACTCCCCGAGCCTACCCAGACTATAGTATCTGTGATTATAGGCGAGGAGCAAAATCCAATATCCGATGCCTTACCTATTTCCTTCTGCCATTTCAAATTCCCATTATAAATATCCAGAGCATAAATTGAAAGTGTCGGATAACCGGAGCATACATAAAGCGTAGCCCTATCCAGAGCAGGTGAAGACACATAACTATAAGGTGATGAGGTAACTATTTTATTTGCCATATCCTCACTTACTCTTAAAAGTGTAGCAGAAGAAATATAATGTCCTATATCTTTACTTCCAAGCGAATTTACCCATTTTATCGTACCTGTTTCCTTGTTTAGAGCATATGCTTTTTTATCATAATCTCCCGGCACACAATAAACAAAGCTATCACCAACCACCGGTGACGAAAAATACACCCCACCCGCCGTGCTAACTGACCACTTAATAGAGCCATCAGGATTTAAGGCATAAAACTTACCATCATTAGCACCTATAAATATTACATTATCCATATAGCAAGGCGATGAATAAACAGGTTGCTTAAACGACTTGTTCCATAATTTCATCCCATTATCAGAATATAAACAATAAATATCTGTACAAGGGAAGCCAGCTCCAAAAAATAGTCTCTTACCTACTATAAGTGGAGAAGAACAATTTATACCATTTGTCCTATACATCCATTGTATCTTTCCATCTGTTGCTCTAAGGGCATATAAGTAGCCATCCCTTGAAGTAAAATAGACTTTTTGATTTCCAATAACTGGTGTACCATCAATCCAGCCCTGTGTTTTACACATCCAGATTAAGTTGCCAGAGGAAGAGGAAACAGCATAAAGAGCAGAATCTCTTGTTCCTATATATATTATACCATTAGCAATAGCAGGTGAAGATATAATCGCTCCGCCAGTATTAAATTGCCAAGCAGGAGCTAATGGTGGTGTAATTAGTTCTTGCGTATATCCGGTATTTTGTGGGTTGCCCCTGAATTTTGACCACTCCGTGGTGAACCACTCCCCATAACAAAAGGACAGAGGACAGAAGACAGAGGACAGAAGACAGAGGACAAATAATTTTTTCATTTACTTACTTTATTTTATTTGGAAAAGCAAAATACTCTTCCCGCCTCTGACCCTATGTATATATAACTCCCATCCGTAGAAGGCGACGACGATATGGGCGCACCTGTATTATATCTCCATATTAAAGCACCTGTCGTCTTATTTATCGCATAAAAATATCCATCCTGGCTACCAAAATACACTACATTCTCCCAAACAAGAGGTGACCCCCGTATGGCACCTCCTGCTTGATACGGACTCCAAGTTTTGGGTGCCTTATTACTTCTATCTATACTATACAATTTACCATCGTTATCACCGAAATAGATATAATTTTGGTCAAATAAGTCAAGCCAAACTGGTGATTCTATGGCTCCGGTTGGTGTAGTATAGGGTGCCCAAACTGTATCATAATTAGCAGTATACAATGCATATAAAGTGGACCCACCACTTCCAATATACAATTTATCTCCCCACAGCCAACTCCAAGCTTTTATATCTCCATCCATGCCATACTTTAATAGAGGTGTGCCATCAAAGCATTGTAATTTGTATAAAGAATCACTATCTGACCCTATATGGATATTACCATCCCCAATAGCAGGGCCGGCAAACACTGTATCCCCAATATCTGTGTACCACGCTTCATTTCCATTAGCCGTAGAACAAGCATATATTCTTCCATTAGCACAGCCAAAATACACCTTTATTGCATCTGACCCTACTGTTCCCGTTATCCCTGATGGTGTATTATGCGTCCAGAGAGCAGTGCCGATATTACCATCATCCCTAATAGCATACACACGATTATTCAAAGTACCGAAGTAAATCTTATATTTACTGATACCGGCATCCCAAAAGACCATAGGTATGGCTCTAATATCTCCATTTGCCGCATACTTCCACTTTACACTTCCATCCACAGCATATAAGGCATATAAAGTATCATTATTGCACCCAAAATATGCTGTCCCTCCCCTTATACAACAAGATGAACGCACCTCAGCACTTAATAATCCTGTATTGGGATATTTCCATATTAACGAATACGGCATACGCTCATCTGACCCTATATCATAAAGTAAATTATATGGCCTATCGTCATTATCTATATCATTAGACGGAGCATTTTGAGCATTAAATGTAGAAGTCCCCGCATCAGCACAGACCGAAGCACTCCCAATATGTCCATCAGTTGTTAAATCTGGGTTCCCGGAAGTTATTCCGTTTATTCCTGCATTAGCCGTCCCTCCTGTGCCACTACAGAAATTATAGTCAAATAGACTACCACTGCCTTCATCTCTGATATTGTAATTTGTGTTATTATAGCATAGATTATTAAAACAAGTATTATTATCACATCCCGTATTAAGTCTAATTCCATAATTTATATTATTGAATGCTGTATTATTCACAATGACCGCATTATCAGAATTATTGTAAAGTTCAAGTAATTTATCATTACTATAGCCCGTATTATTTTCAGCCCTACAATTATTACTGGCATCCAAAATAATCGACTCATCATCTATATTATGTAAGCGGTTGCGAGCAAGTACTGCTGAGTTAGAACTCTCAATCCCTATTCCAGTATACCTTAAATGATGAATGACATTATCCTGAATAATAACATTGGCACTACTATTTACTTTAATCCCTTGTGCAGTGGATTCGCCAACATATCCTTGTCGATAAATTTCGCAATCTTTAATTTGGGCATTGTCTGTCCCATTACGCAAATAAATATGTGCATTTGTATAATCACCTAAACAATTGCGTAGCGTAAAATGGTCTATAATTATGTAATCACAATTACTCATATCAAGGCAGGGCGTTAAATTGCCACCGCCATCTATAATAATCGGTCCCGCACTCAAACCTATGAATTTATTAGCACTTGTATTAGCAAGAAGGTAAGTTTTATTAGTCGCTGTACCCGAAAGATTTGCTCTACTTATATTTTCCGAATATGTTCCCGGAGCAACATAACAAGTATCACCCGCTATCATATGGTCTATTGCCCATTGAATAGTCAGCCAAGCACCTGAAGCTTGAGAATATATGCCGAGATTAGAATTATTACCATCTGTCCGCACATAGACTACCCGGA
>JACQXS010000059.1 GCA_016208615.1 Candidatus Stahliibacteriota bacterium
ATTGATACAAAAAGTGTAGCTTTTCGGATACAAAAAGAGGAGTTTAGATTATTGTTCTCTCTCAATCTGAATTCCCAATTCTTTCATTTTTCTGTATAAATTGGGGCGCTCTATACCAAGTGTTTCAGCAGTAGCTTTGATATTATAATTATGCCGCATAAGTTCACGCTCTATATGTTTTTTAAGAAATACTTTCTGTGCTTGTGATAGTGTTAAGGAATCAGATAAAATATCTGTCCTGTCGGCTGGCTTTAATCCTAATAGAGGGGAAACATCTGCTGCGGTTATTATTTCCTTAGGTATCATAATAGCTATCCTTTCAACTATATTGCGGAGCTCCCGAATATTACCAGGATAATCATAACCCGAAAGTAAAGCAAGGGCATCAGTATCTAACATAGGGATATGCAAACTGCGTTCCTGACAAAATTGGGTCATAAAATGACGAATAAAAATGGGTATATCAGACCTATGTTCTTTTAATGACGGCACATAGATAGGCACAACATTTAACCTATAATACAAGTCATCACGAAATTTGTTTTCCTTAATTTCATTTGCCATATCTTTATTTGTAGCCGCAATAACCCTTACATCCACTTTTATAGATTGTGTTCCACCTACGCGTTCAAGTTCACCTGTTTCAAGGATACGCAAAACTTTAGCTTGACAAGATAGACCCATATCTCCAATTTCATCTAAAAATATAGTCCCATTATTTGCTAATTCAAATTTACCTACTTTTTTTGATGTAGCACCGGTAAAAGCCCCTTTCTCATGTCCAAACAACTCGCTCTCTATTAAGGTTTCAGGAATAGCGGCACAATTGACTTTTATAAAAGGGGCTCTACTTCGCAAACTATAATAATGAATAGCACCGGCTACAAGTTCTTTACCTGTTCCAGTTTCACCTAAAATAAGCACCTTACTATCAGTAGGAGCGCAACGAGAAATTGTTTCTCTAATGCTCTTCATAGCAGAAGATTCGCCAAGTATTTTATATCCAGACATTCCAATTTTAGCCAATTCATCCTTTTCGGTTAATAATTTTGACCTCTCTAAGGCACGAAGAATAGCTATTCTGACTCGTTCAATACTTAGTGGCTTTTCTATAAAATCGTATGCACCGAGTTTAGTGGCTTTGACTGCTAACTCTATAGTCGTATGTCCTGATATCATAATCACTTCAACACGCGGATTAGTAATTTTTATACGCTCCAAAATAGTTATCCCATTCATATCAGGAAGCTTAACATCAAGTAGCGTAAGGTCTATTTCTTCATTTTTCAAAATTCCTAATCCCTTTTCACCTGTAGTGGCAGTGAACACAAAATAGCCATCATCTTTTAAAATATCCGAAAGCACACTCAATATATTTACTTCATCATCAATTATAAGAATTTTATCTTTCATTCTACACTCCTTATAGGTAATTTTATAGAAACTTTTGTCCCTATCCCTTCTTTGCTCTCGACGCTAATTTTGCCATTATGTTCTGTGATTATTCTCTCAGTAATAACTAACCCCAGTCCTGTTCCTTTTTCTTTTGTTGTAAAATATGGATGGAACACACGGTTCATATCTTCATTCGGTATGCCTTTACCATTATCAGCGATAGTTATTTCAACCTCATTTTCATTAGTTTTAGTAATTACTTGTATAACGCATTCCATATTTTTAGCTTCGGTTGCATTTTTAATAATATTCCCTATTACCTGTTTTATTTGGCTATCATCAACCATAATATCAGGTATAGAATTATCGTATTGCTCATCAAACTTTACCTCCGGCAAAACAGCATATACGGCTACACAGTCTTTGACAATAGTGTTTATATTTTTGGGAGAGAGTTTTGGTGGTGGAAGATGAGCAAATTCAGAAAACCTTTCTACAAGGTTAATAAAATTATTCGTCTCTGCCTCTATTATTTTAATTGTCTTGTCAATAACCTCTGGTAAATCAGCACTATTTTTAAGATACTTTTCCCTTAACCGCTGAATACTAAGTTTAATAGGAGTGAGTGGATTTTTAATCTCATGGGCAAGCATTCTTGCCATCTCTTGCCACGCACTATGACGCTCAGCAAGTCTTAACTTATATTGTGTTTCATTTAAGCTACGAACCATAGAATTGAATGCAGTAATTAACATATTAAACTCACCACTTTTGACGGGTTTTAAGGTGATAGAAGTATTGCCATCCGCTATTTGTTTAGTAGCTTCAACAAGTGATTTAAGGGGTTTAGTTATTTGGTTGACTGATATAATAATAATACCAATAGAAATTAAAAATAGCAGGGTGACAAGAATAATACCAAACCCTATAAATTCACGCCTCAATGGTTTCCTTAAAGCATCTAACTGACGATATTCTTGCAAAGCATTGGTAGCTAATGTTAATTCAGATGGTGTCTTGGCATTAGCAATAGAGAGTTCTAATGACTGTTCAAATTCCTTATTCTCCAATATGGTGAGATTAAATGGCGCTACTCTAAATGTAAATATACTAAGTGGAACAATGGCTACTAAAACAAGTATAAGTCCAAAAGCAATGATTAGTTGGCTACTAAAAGATTTCATTTCTTGACCACAAACTTTAATACCGGGGCTTGATAATTCCAGAAACACATAAGCTCAAAATTTTTATTCCCTATGGCGGCAATTTTAGTAGGGTCAATGACTGCCTTCATAATTACAGTAAGTTCTTTGGCGGGACAGAAAAGCTTTATATTGTTAAATCCATTTATTGACCTACTGGCGGAATTAAAATCTTTAACTATTAGTGAATCTTGTAATTTAGTAACAGTAAATGTCTTGGCAATTAAGTCATATCTTATACTATGCGGTACTTCCATTATTAAATTATTCGCAGAAATAAGTAACCTTATAGTTACCGGTGTACCACTAAGGATTATTTCTTTAAGTTCCTTATTGAAGCTGTTTTTGAGAGTAGTATTAATAACCACAGTATCGGAGATAACTTTGATATTGGGAGTGGTAAAAACAATATCACCCTTCTTACCACCGAATAAAACAGCTACTCCTATAAGCACTGCTATAACTTTAGTAGCCAAGAGCTTAACTAATATATCCATTATTTTATTGAATACTCGTATAAATATAAAATGTCAAGCACTTTTACTGCAATTTAGTTAGACGAAGTTAAAATATGAGTGTCCTGAAAAACGCCTTTTTGTCACCTCCGATATCCCGATAAATCGGGAATCGGAGTCCTTCGGACCTGAGCAAAGCGAAGGGTCTCATCCCCGCAGAATGCGGGGTTATTAGATTCTTCACGGAACTTGCCCTGAACAATATTATAGAGATTCTTCACTCCGTTCAGAATGACAGGTCGTTCAGAATGACAAGTGAAGGGTTCAGAATGACAGCTTGTGATGATTTATGACTTTTTCAGCACCCTCAAATATTTTGGCTTGACAATTTTGAAATCTATATTAAATATGAATTATGAATATATTATACTTTTTGTGTCTAAGTCTTTATAGTCTGCCGGAAAACCCTAAAATCTCAACCCAATTAGATGGTCTTTTAGCTACTCTTGCACCTACTTCACAAGTAAAGGTATGGGTATTCTTTACTGACAAGGGGATACTAAAAGAAGCGGATTATAAGGAGTCGGTTAAGGCAATGGAGCAGTCGCTCACTCCTCGGGCAAGGGCTCGTAGGTTAAAAGTCCGGCAAGGGGGTGAACTTTGTGATTTTAGTGACCTGCCCGTATGTAAGAAATATGTAGATGAACTAAAAGACATAGGATGTGATTTCAAGTTGGGGTCCAAATTTTTGAATGCCGTTAGTGTTGTAGTTGAAGCAAGTAAAATTACATCCATAACTAATCTGCCGTATGTCCGTAAAATAGAGCAAGTCCAAGTAGCTTATGCTTCAACAGATGCGACACGGGTTATAGAGGAGAAGGGAATTAATTATGGCTCCTCTCTACGCCAATTAACCCAAGTTAATATTCCCGAGACCCATAAAATGGGATATACAGGACAAGATATATTTATTGGGATTCTGGATACAGGGTTTGAGTGGCGGAAAAATCCAGTCCTTAAAGGGATAAAAGTAATTAATGAATATGACTTTATAGGTAAGGATACTCTTGTTTCCTATGACCCTGACCAAGAGGATACTATCTATTGTGGTGGTACTGTGTTCACCTATAAAGAAAAGGACCATTACAACCAGATAGACCACGGCACAGCGATGCTTACTTTATTAGGAGCAAGGATGACAGGTCAATATATAGGTGCAGCATTTAATGCCAGTTTTGCCTTAGCTAAAACTGAAATGCGTTCTAACCCAGTTACAGGAGATGCGGATATTATGAATGAAGAAGATTGGTGGATAGCCGGGGTAGAGTGGTTAGATTCATTAGGTGTAGAGATAATTTCTAACTCTCTCGGTTATAAGGGGTGGGATACAAATGGTGATGGAACAGTTGATTATAAATTTGCATACGATTCACTTGATGGTAAGCATTATAGGATGAGCCAACTTGCAAGTGGACTTTGGGAGAAGGGAATTTTATTGGTTACCGCACTGGGCAATCGGCATAACAAAGATGAATCACCCGATACTTCTATAAAAGCACCCGCAGATGCTGATTCTATACTTACAGTAGGTGGTGTAGATACACTTGGAAAATGGATTAGGTGGGAAACAACAGGTAATATTAGTATGGGTGGAATCAAAGGACCAAGGGGTGATGGAGCAAGGAAGCCGGAGGTCTGTGGACCTTGGGTAGGTGCGTATGCCCTTCCTTTTCCTTATCCTGATTATGACAGCATCCCAAATCCTTATGAGGGACATGGTACTTCGGATGCCACAGCTATAGTAGCTGGGGCATGTGCACTTGTTCTTGAAGCCCATCCCTCTTGGACAGCTATGCAAGTTAGACATGCTATTATGAAGACAGCAAGTCTTTGGGCTTCACCTAATGATAGTTTGGGATGTGGAATAGTAGATGCTAAAAAGGCAATAGGTACACCGGAGGTGATAAAACCTACATTTGACAGAGATAAAATTTTAACCCCTTATCCATCTCCATTTAAGTTGAGAGAGGGAGAGCTTACTTTACCATATCTATTAGTCAATAATACTTTTGTGCGTCTAAGGATATATACATCATCGGGTAAGCTTATATGGGAAAAAGAAATAGAGGATGGTATAATTGGAGGACCCTACTATAATATAAAATGGGATGGCAAAAGTAATGGTAAGTTTGTTGCCAGTGGAATATATCTGTGTTCATTAACTACGGGCTATGGAAGTGATGTAAAAAAATTCGCTCGAGCCCTGCCCGGGGAGATAATACTAATAAATGTCAAAGTTCAAAATCCTTTTATACTTAATTTGACATTTAAGCTTTGATATTTGAACTTTATTAACTATGGTAGAGGATAAATATCTATTAGAGGAATTGACTTGGACGGAAGCAAAAGATAAGTTCAAAGAAACAGATATTGCTCTGCTGCCTGTTGGTAGTTTAGAGCAACATGGACCGCATCTTCCATTATCTACCGATGCTTTTGATGCTTATTGGTTGGCAAAAGAAGCAGTTAAAAGAGTAGCTTCTCCTAAACCTGTTATTCTGCCACCCATAAATTATGGTATCTCGTATCACCATATGGCATTTGCGGGGACTATATCGCTTTCACCAGAGACTCTGATTTCACTAATTTATGATATTGGGTGTTCACTGGTGACTTATGAGGTTAAGAAGCTTCTAATTATCAATGGTCATGGAGGCAATAGTCCGGCACTCAAATGTGCAGCCCAAAAACTCGGCTTTGAGAAGAAGATATTTGTAGTTATTGACGACGGCAAAATATCAGCATCTGAACAAAAGGAGATATGCTCTACTCAGAATGATGCTCATTCAGGGGAGTATGAAACTTCCACTTCACTTGCCAATCGCCCTGAACTTGTTAAACTTAATGGACTTGTAAAAGAGGTGCCTAAATTCCCATCTCCATATCTTGCTTGGGACTCAGCCAATCAGGTAAGTTGGGTATTCACTACTGATAAGTTATCTAAATCAGGTGTGTTGGGTGATGCTACTTTGGCATCTAAAGACAAGGGCGATAAGCTATGGGAAGCTCATATAAAGAATCTTGCCGAGTTTATAGAATACTTAAAAGTATGTACCCTCTAATAAGCATTAGGCTAATTATTTATGGCGGCGTAGCTCAGTTGGTCAGAGCAGAGGAATCATAATCCTCGGGTCAAGGGTTCGAGTCCCTTCGCCGCCAACTTCTCTTTTATATCCAATCCAATACTTCAGGTAACTCACTTGATAATTTACAGACATTTCCCCATGTCTCATGTAGAACTCCCCACGACATTGGGGGAAGTCCCTATACAATATATAGAACTCTCTATTTCTTACTCGGACTTCCATATTTTTTAAGCTTTACAACTTACTTTTAACTACTTCTTCCACCTTTTGAGCCAGTTCAGTTATACTACACATCAGTTCATCAGTTTCCGCTTTCGCTTGTGCCTTGAACTCCTCGTCTTTTATGCCGCCCAAATTTATAAGCACATTATACAAGGCACCCTGTGCCGCTGTCCTTGCCTCAATCACCGCTACCCCGGCGTCTGATATAGAATTTACATTCCCTTTCTCCGCACAAATAGCCGCCAATTCAATAACGGTTTTAGCCTTCCTTATCACCTCAATAGGCACATTAGTAGCAGATTTTAATGCCCTTTGAATCGCCTCACTCCGATTAGCTTTCTCTTCATCTGTATTTTTAGGCAATTTATAGCCCGCCATCACCTGATTAAATGCCTCTTCATCCTTTTCAACAAGTATAAGGAACTCGTCTCTGATAAGGGTTGCTTTTTCTAACACCTGTTTCATTTCTGCTTCTACTTCTTTATACTTTTCCTTGCCAATAGTAAGCTCACTCACCATACAGGTAAGAGCGGCGGCAATAGACCCCGAAAGAGCGGCCGCCGACCCACCACCAGGAGTAGGCGATTTGCTGGCTAAACGGGACAAAAAAGCACGCGGCAAAACTTCATTTTGAGGTCGCACCTCTTGAGATCGTACCTCTTGAGGTCGCACCTCTTCGCCCCAAACCTTTTTCTCAAGTATTTGGTCTGAGGTGAAGTTTTCCAACCTCAAATACCAATCAAAAGTATCCACTACTGCCTGCAACGGCAATACTCCTACTACCTCTGACGAAATAACCGGCACACCGTATCGCTCTGCTTCACGCTTCACAAACTCAAATATGCGAAAAAGGGATGTGCCTTTGTAATTTGTAGCATTCACCGATACCTGTACAATGTTGCGTTCCTTTATATCAAAGCCAAGTGCCTTAGCATACCTGAACCCTCCCTCCTTAAAGCGTAGTGCTTTGGCTATCTTCTTGGCAATATCAAGATTATTAGTGCCAAGGTTGACATTGTAAGCGATAAGGTATTCTCTAACTCCTACAACCGTGGCCCCCGCAGATGGATGCAGTTCACAATTACCGAAATCTGGCTTCCGAGCAGAATCAGTTTTTATGGCTTCACTTAAACCCTCAAATTCACCCTTCCTTATATTTGCAAGATTCTCACGCTCAGGACAAGCAGCAGCTAATTCATATAAATAAGTAGGGATATTTAACTTCTCTGCTATGTCTTTGGCAAGCGAACAGGCAAGCTCAACACATTCTTCTATAGAGACTTCGGATATAGGGACGAACGGAATAACATCTGTAGCACCCATCCGTGGATGCTCACCCTTATGCTTACGCAAATCTATAAGCTCCATCGCCTTTTGACAGGCATTAAAAGCCGCCTGCTTACACGCATCAGGAGCGCCAACAAAGGTTATAACCGCACGATGATGGTCAGCATTCATTTGACGGTCTGTAAGCTTGACTCCCGAGACTTTTGTAATCTCGGCTACTATTTTATCTATTATAGTTGGGTCCTTGCCTTCTGAAAAATTAGGCACACATTCTACTAATTTTGACATCTACACCTCCTTTCAAAATTCTAAATCCGAAGCCCTAAATCCTAAACAAAGTGATGTAATCATCAAATCCCAATTCCCAAAACCCAAATATTCAAAACCATAGCCAGTTTGGAATTTAGAACATTAGAATTTAGATATTATTTAGAATTTAGCATTTCGTGCTTATAATTTCTCATAAACTGCAGTTTTTTCTATTCCTAAATATCCTCTAATATTTAATACTCTTAAATTGCAGGTCCTCCAATCTTGATTGACTTTTCACCCAGTAGTTTCTTTACTTTGGATAGCAAGGCACGCTTTGGAGTAACCTTAACTTGAGTTTTCAATACCACTTCCTCTTTACCCGTCCCGGGGTGAGACGGGTCGGAATTATCACCAACAAGATGCAAAAAGACATTGCATTCTCCCGGTATCTCTGCCAATATTTTGTGCAACTCGACCATTGTGCTTTCTTCTAATCCAATTACCGGTATCCAAATGTCAACCCACCCTATAAGCTCTTTTTTTGCTTTGCTTAAAGGGATTATTTTAGACGCCCGCACAGAAACTCTATCATTCCTATGAGTAACCATACCTTTGACTAAAATCTCCTCTTCCAATCTAACCGATTTAGCATCCGGGACATCGCTAAAAGCTACAACCTCTACCATGCCACTAAAATCTTCTATAGTTAAAAATAGTATATCCTTATCATTCATATATTTCCTTTTCGCTACCACACCTCCAATTACTACCTCTTCATCCTGTTGCATAGAAAGGACATTATGAGCTAAGCATGTGGCAAAAGCTTCCATCTCATCTTTGTATTTTTCAAGCGGATGACCCGAAAAATAGAACCCAAACGCATCCTTCTCCCATAAAAGTAATTCAGCTCTTGCCCACTCTTCTTTGGGTTGCTCTTTCTTCCCGTCATCGAATAAACCTCTTTGAGACCCATCTTTTTTGTCCAATAATTCTAATAGCTTTTTGCGATTGGTATCAAAGGTATCAAATGCACCCGCCTTTATTAAACTTTCGCAAGCATTACGATGGAGAGAGGTTAGTTTTAAAAAATCGGTAAATGACTTAAAAGGTCGTCTTTTTATACACTCTAAAGCGGCATTGGGACCCAAATTTTTAATTGCCGCAAGCCCAAATCTTATACTATATAGGGCAGGGTCAGAGGACCCTGCCCTACCCGTGGCTTCGGGCTTAAAGTCAACATCTGATAAATTAATATCTGGCGGTAAGATTTCTAATTTCATTCGTCTGCACTCATCTATAAGTACTTTTATTCGGTCAGTATCTTGGAATTCAGAAGTCAATGTATTTGCCATAAAGCAAGCCGGATGATTTGCTTTAAGCCACGCCGTCTGATAGGAAAGCATCGCATAACCAGCGGAGTGCGACTTGTTAAACCCATAGCCCGCAAAATGGAGAATCAATTTAAATAACTCATTTGCTATCTCTTCTGAGACGCCACGCTTTTTTGCACCATCTATAAATGACTTACTTTTCTCGTCCATAATTTCGGGTATCTTCTTACCCATAGCACGACGCAAAATATCAGCCTCTCCAAGTGTGAAACCTGCTACAACTGATGCTATTTGCATTACTTGCTCCTGATAGAGTATAACCCCGTATGTGTCGTAAAGAATTGGCTCAAGTAAAGGATGGAGATAAGTTATGGGCTCTTCACCGTGCTTAGACTTGATGAATTTATCCTTAGTCAGCCCACCAAGTGGACCAGGTCTATAAAGAGCAAGAACTGCCATTATATCTTCAATAGAGGTGGGACCAAATTTTCTCAATATATCCTGCATACCTTCGGATTCAAGTTGAAATACTCCTACTGTGGCACCTTTTTTAAGTAAATGAAAGGTTTTTGTATCCCCCATTGGGATAGATTGGAGGGCAAGAGAACGCATAGTATTGTCTATTACTGTAAGAGTACGCAACCCCAGTATATCTATCTTAACAATCCCTAAAAGCTCAAGCGATTTCATTGAATATTGGGTAGAAGTATTTCCCTCATTAGACTTTCCGCCGGAGGCGGATGTGCCTTTGGCACAAAATAGAGGCACAAAATCAGTCAGTTTGCCAGGTACTATAGCTATACCGGCGGCATGTGTAGAAGCATGACGAATTATGCCTTCAAGTTTGCTCGCTATATCTATAAGTTTATTTAACTCAGGATTAGAATTCACAATCCCTTGAACCTCTGCAAGTTTAATAGCATCTTCAATAGTTTCACCCTGAGGAATAGCTTTTGCCAAACGGTCAATTAGGGGTAAGGAAATTTTAAGTACCCTACCTACATCTCTAATAGCCGCTCTTGATGCCATAGTTCCAAAAGTTATTATCTGACAAACTGATTCTTTGCCATATCGCTCACGCAAATACTGGATAACTTCATCACGACGCTCATCTCCAAAATCTATATCAATATCAGGTGGAGAAACGCGGTCAGGATTTAGGAAGCGTTCAAATATAAGATGGTAACGAAGAGGGTCAAGTTGGGTTATACCTAAACAATAACAAATAAGCGAACCTACTGTGCTACCCCTACCCGGACCTACCGGAATGTCTCTTGAAATCGCAGTATCTATTAAGTCTTTAATTATCAAAAAATATGCTGAATAACCTGTGCGTTTTATTATACTAAGTTCATATTCAAATCGCTCTAATATAGGTTTTGTTAAATTAGGATACCTTTGCTTAAGACCAGTCATAGCAAGGGCAGCCAAATAGTCATCCGCAGAAGTATAGCCCTCTGGAAGAGGAAAGCAAGGAACTGTAATTTTAGTAGGGTCTAATTTTAAGTGTAGATTGCATTGCTCTGCGATATGCACAGTATTTTCTATTGCTTGTGGATAGTCGGAGAAGAGAGCTATCATTTCATCAGGAGACTTGAAATAAAGTTCTTTGGAGTCAAATTTTAATCTCTTTTCATCATCTAAATTATGATGTGTTTGGAGACATAAAAGGATGTCATGGGCTTCAACATCAGCAGGAGTTAAGTAATGGCAGTCATTTGTGGCAACTAAAGGGATGCCTAACTTATTGCTAAGTTCAATAATCTTATCATTTATAATATCGTTATCCTTTAACCCTAATCTCATAAGTTCAAGATAAAAGTTGCCGGGCCCAAAAATAGATAAATATTCTTCGGCTAATTCTTGGGCACGCTTCAAATTACCCTTCTTTATGTAATATGGGATTTCACCTTTTAAGCACCCGGATAAACCGATAAGTCCATTGGAATACTCTTTTAATATAGACCTATCAATGCGGGGATGGTAATAGAAGCCATCCGAAAAGCCCATAGATGAAAGGTACATTAAATTTTTATACCCATGTTCATTCTTCACAAGTAATGTTAGATGGAAAGCCGAAACACCATCTACTGTATGCCTTTCTGTCATATTCGTGGGAGCCATATATGCTTCCTCGCCTATAATCGGTTTAATACCCGCAGATTCCATAGTCTTGTAAAACTCAATCGCACCAAATATATTGCCATGGTCAGTAATAGCGAGAGCAGGCAAAGAATAATGAGAAGCAAGAGCAGCAATCTTATCTATCTTATTGGCACCATCAAGCAGACTATAATCTGTATGGAGATGAAGGTGAACAAACTTAGCATGTGGCATAAACTAATCTTAAAACCTTTATTTGAAATTGCAAGAAAAAATTTGACTTTTAAGTTTTGATATTTGACTTTTGAACTTTCCCTTTTGTGTAATTTAGTGTCTTCGTGACTTTTCCCCGATGATTATCGGGGATCCCGATTTCATCGGGAGTGGCAATGTATTTAAGTTTTGAACTTTGAATTTTGATTAAACTATTTCTTTGCATATCCATAGACTACATATCTATTAGACTTACCTACTATTGGCTCTATGATTATATCTAACAAATGCAATGCACAAGAGAACATTTTTGTCCTCGCAAATGCTGTGCAAAAGCCACTGGTTGAGTACTTGAAGAAACGAAAAGGAGTCATAAATTCTTGCATCTCACTTATAGAAATATACCTCCAGCTTACTCCCCATCGGATAAGTCTCCTGCGTAAAAGCATATGAAGTTTTGAACCAGTAAGGTTTTCGGCAAATAAAAGCAAACCACCGGACTTCAAAATACGATAAATCTCGCTCATTGCAAGTTGTTGGCTTTTCTTATTGTTTTCACGCCCTATACCACCTAATACTGATTTGAAGGCAACTATATCAAAGTGCTTATCAGGATATGGGATATTTGTAGCATCTATTTCTGCATAACCGACAAGATGAGTTATATTATATTTTCTATGCAATATTTTTGCCTTTTCACCTATTCCCATCAAATCGGAGCAAATTACATTACAACCTTTAAGTGCCAGGTATAAAGTAACCCCGCCATTCCTTGCACCAAGTTCTAAAGCTTCGCCTCCTGATAAATTTTCCTCTAATATAATATCCCAAAGATGTAATGCAGATTTCCAAGTTCCTATATCCCATTCTATAATATCATTATATAATTGGCTATTATATTTTATGAGCTTTGACATTTGACTTTTGTCCGCCATCTGTGGGCAAATTTTACAAGTCCAATCAAAAAACCACTACCATAACTAATGTGTAATGTAGCAAATACTACGGGCATAAAGGATAAATATTTCCAACCATATTTCTTGGCAATCTTGGATGAGAAAAAAAATGCACCTATTAAATAAGTCAAGACATTAAAACCCAAAACCCACAGAAACTTGGATATAAAAATGCTTATGCTGATGATAAATAGAAGTCCAAATACAAAAAGTCCGGGAATAAATTGACGCACTTGCATCATATGAGGATGCTTCTGAAATACACGAACTTTCCAAATCCCATATCTAAAATATTGTCGCCATAAGAAAATTAGAGTTGAACGAGCATAATAATAGGATTTAATGTCAGGAACTAAAAGTATTTTGCCCCCTTTTTTACGCAATCTGTAATTAAACTCATCATCTTGACACACAACAAATTCTTCGTCAAAAAGACCAATTCTATCAAACACTTCTCTCTTGTAGCATCCAAATGGAACAGTATCAACTTCTTTGGGCTTTTCTGAACCTATTCTAAAATATGCATTCCCTACTCCAAATGATGCCGACAACGCAAAAGCAATAGCATCAGCAATGTATGTTTCTTTACCTGCATATGCACCACATACTCCACCAACACAACTTATATTTTCTTGTAGTAAATAGGATACACACTTGGAGATATAATCTGGAGCATAAATAGTGTGCGAGCCCATTATTATTACAATTTCACCTACTGCTTTTTTTATGCCAATATTAAACGCACTTACCTGAAATCTTTTAGGATTATCTAATACTTTAATAAACGAATACTTTTGAGTAAATTCTTTTATTATTTCCACAGTCTTATCAGTGGACATCCCATCAACTACAAAAATTTCCAACTTATCTTTGGGATAATCATTTTTAAGTATAGAATCCAAGCATCTTTCAATATATTTTTCCTCGTTCCTACAGGGTATTATAATAGAAACAAAGGGGAATATGTTATTTACAAAGTCTTTCATAAAGGACTAACAACTTTTTTCTTTCTTCTTCCCAGTTATATTTCTCTAACACAGCTCTCCTACCATTCTCACCCATTTTTCTTCTCTCATCAGGATGCTCTATCAAATACTCAATTGCTTTGGCTATTTCTTTGGAATTCAAAAAACCAACAGCCGCAATGTGTTCTTTCTATATTGCTTTTCAACTTTGTTGCAGTAACTTTTGAAGAAGTCCGAGTACAAAGTTCTTTACTTTTTTTGCCTTCTCAATTGCCTCGCTTGCTTCATTAACTGAAATTTCAACAAAGTCATCCGGATATCTTATTTCTACTGCATAAGGAGTTAAATCCTCTGCTATATCTCTCAATTCCTCAAATTCTAAGTTCTCACGCTTGCATTCATCCAATAAGTAATCAAGGTCATGACTCCTCTCAAATTCAATCCCTTTGATTGTGAGAAAACCTTTAAGATATTTCTCCGCACATTGCTCAGAATGAAAACAGATAGTATCAGTTGGGGGGAGTTCCATTGTAATTAAATACTCCGCAGACCTAAGGTCATTTTCTGCTTTCTTTATCCACTCCTTTGTAAGTTCAAGTGTCTGTTTATCCATAAAGAACTCTCCCTTTATTTAGAACAGTTCGTATGAACGAACTTTTGACATCTTTGAATCTATTTATTTCTTCTGGAGTATAAACCAATATATCCATTGGCACTAAAAAATCTCTAAATAGACACCTGATTTCTTTGGTTCTTTTTCTCCTGGGTAAAGTAGATTCCTTAATAACAAGGATATCTAAATCACTACTTTTATGAGGCTCACCATACGCATATGAACCGAAAAGAATTATCTTCAATGGCGAGATATGTTCAACTATTTTATCTTTTACTTGGTGTACCAATTCTTCGGTGATTTTCTTCATATATTTAATTTTATTCTTTATAGTTCACTTTGTCAATAAAATTATCCTTCTTGTTAGCCTGTTAGCCTTTTGACCTAACAAAGTTGCCTATAAAGTGTCAATAATTTTAGGCTCTCTTCTTCCCAGTTATATTTCTCTAACACAGCTTTCCTTCCATTCTCACCCATTTTTCTTCTCTCATCCGGATGCTCTATCAAATACTCTATCGCTTTAGTTATTTCCTTGGGATTTAATGGGTTCACACAAATACCACAGTTATTCTCTTCAACTATTTCTTTCCATAAAGTGAAATTAGAAGCGATAACTGGCAGTCCACAAGCCATGTATTCAAAAAGTTTATTAGGCATAGCATTTATGTGATTAGGCTCAGGTAAAAAGCAGATAATCCCAACATCAGATTGAGTTGTTTTCTCCGGAACCTCTTGCGGTCTAATCCAGCCAAGATGTTCTACATTTTCAAACCCTTTCCGGCTCTTAATTTGTTTTTCATAGCTTTGGGGATAAAACTTACCGCAGAGGATAAGTTTTACTACTTTTTGAGAATTGATGAATTCCAATGCTTGAATCATTTGCGTAATTCCCCGGATTTCTGTAAGTCCGCCCACATAAATGAGATTAAAAAATCCTTTATTATCATTCGTATTTCTTTTTATATCTGAGAAGTCTGCTACAATTGGAAAGTTTTTAACGCTAATGGCTTTTTTATGATAAGAAAAGTTCTTCAATATATCATCCGTTGCGGTTACAATAGCATCAAAAAATCTTGATGAAATACCTTCCATTAAGTTTATCAAAAAAGCAATATCTCTTCTTGCAATTTTTGGAATATAAGGTTTGGAAAGTATCTGCTTAGCATAATCTTCATGAACATCATATATGATTCTCTTGCCAGTAAATAGTTTAAGCAGAATCCCAACAGGCATAAGTTCCGGGTCATGAAAATGATAAAGGTCTGCCTTTTGTTTTAAAGCCAGACTAAAAACTTTTAATGGCAAAATACACATCCTGTGAAGACGATTTTTGGGTGTTGGTAAAGCAACAATCTTTACACCATTAACAACTTCATCTTTATCGTGCTGTGCAACCAGTGTAACATCGTAGCCTACTTTTACAAGAGTCTTGCACTCCTTGTGAAAAATTCGCACATCAAAAGAAGAATGAACCGTAGTTATGTGGCAGATTTTTTTATTTGGCATCTTGTATCAGTTCTTGATAAATCGTTAAAGTTGTTTCAGCATTTTTTTCCCATGTGTAATTCTCGATAACAGTCTGTTTAGCTAATTCCCCTATTCTTTTACATTCTTCAGAATTAGAAAGAAGATAATCTATTATTTTAACTAAATCTTCAACATCCTTTGGCTTTACAAGAAATCCATTTTTACCGTGTTCTATAACATCAGTAATGCCTTCTCCAACACATGCAATTACAGGTTTTCCTAATGCCATTGCCTCTATATACACTACTCCAAATCCTTCCTTCCAGCTTGGCAGTGAGAATATATCAGATTCAGCAATTTTTTTCATAGTCTCATTATGATTTAGTTGACCTAAAAACTCTACATAATCATTTAATCCTAAATCAGCAGTTAATCTTTTTAATTTAGCCATTTCAATACCGTCCCCAATAACCACATATTTTAAATTAGGATACTTTTTTATTAATATAGAAATGGCTTTGATATTCAAATCAATCCCCTTAGTTGGAGTTAAATGAGACACACTTAGAATTTTTTTGTAACTATTTCCTGTTTGAGATACATCCTTTATTATTATTTCAGGAGGTACTCCATTATTAACAACAGAAACTTTATTATTACAAAAAGGAAAAGCATTTATAGCTATATTTTTCAATTTATTGCTAACGGTTATAATTCTATCTACATTCAGAAATACTTGGTTCAAAAAATCTATAGCTTTCTTATTAAGGCATAAAGTATATTGCAAGTCTTGACCATGGATAGTAACAATCAAGGGCTTTTTGTATTTGTTATTAAGAAGCATAGCAGCATAGCCATCCGGTAAAGCAACATGTGCATGAATAATATTAAATGGGAATTCAGAATAAATTTGCCTGAGTAATGTTCTTATTCCCATATACATCCTGAAACCGGAGGATAAAAATAGAAAATTCATAGGAAACTCCAAATAACGAGGATAATAAACTTCTATACCCTCAATTTCGTTCTTACAAGGTATTTTGGAATAACCTCGCCTTTTTGAACTCATACGATTGATAGGAAATGGAGTCCAAGGAATAGGAGAAACAACTTTAACTTCGCATCCTTGTTTTACCAGTTCTTTTACCTGTTGATGAACAAAGATACCTCTTATTTCACTAAAAGTAGATGGATACATATGCGAAATGACCAGTATTTTCATATCCTTTTTTTAAGGCGATAATAGTTTAAAATATATCCTATAAATATAAAAACTCCATATTCAGTCAGAATTTCAAACCACCAATTATGAACACTGACTATATCTTTAGTATTGTAGGCAGCATGATTTAGCATATAATATGTGCTATTCCCTGCCCCTACACCAATCCCGAAAGAATTAATAACAAATAGTAGAGAGTTTTTTATTAGATTTATACGAATTATATTTGACCCTGAAGCCATAATATTTAATAGTGATGTTAGATTAGTATTAACAATTTCAAAAGCCAATTTTAGTTGATTTGAAAAAATACTTATTAAAACAAAAAAAAGAATAATCAAAAAAGCCCCTATTTTTATTTTCTTCTTAAAGGGTCTAATAAGAAATAAAAACCAGAAGAAAAAACCAATTGCAACAGCAATATAATTTGCTCTTGATGTTGTAAAGATTAATAGAAATAAACATAATAATAATAAGCACAATCCCAACAATCTCATAATTACTCTTGAAGAATATCTAATAAATGTTATCACAAAAGGTATGCTTAATGCCAAATAAGTTGCATAATCATTCTGGTTATGAAAAACAGCTCTCGGCGTATATCTGTATAGTTTTTCATAGTAAGCATAATACAGAGGCTGTATTGGGCTCTGAGGATTAAACTCGCTTAATTGGTATCCTGTTAACATATTCCACAAACCAAGTGGCACCATCACAAATAATAACATTATCAACCACAAAGCATAGAACCGCTTCATATCATTTAAATTTTTGAAGTAATAAACGATTATTATAACTAAACTAATATTTGTTGACAAAAAAATTATATTTTTTAATGCAGCAACCCGGTCTTGGGACCATGCCAACGAAAATATGGCATAAGAAATCCACAACATCAAAAAAATGATATGATTTTTGATTTTTATATGAGTAATTTTTAATTTACCCTGTCGATAAAAGAGTTCCAGTAAAATAATAAAAAATGTGAACAATAATAAGACCCTGTAAGGAAATATAGATAGTCCTTCTCTTAACTTAAAATCAAAAACTCCGGAACCCAAAAAAGCAGAAATTATAAGAAGATATAAAATCATCTAAAGTAACGCTGAGTTATATCCTCGACAAAGGGTACTCTTCTGTATTGATTTCTTTTTCTCTATAACCTGTATTACCGTTCGCATCTCTTTTTCCATTCTTTCTTCCCAGCTCCAAAAATAATTTAATGCATATTCTCTTGCATTTTTACCTAATCTTAATCCCAAATCTTCGTTATTCAACAAATTTATGATTGTTTCCGGTAATGTTTCTATCTCATTTTCATTTAATAATATCCCTGTTTCCATATTTTTTACAACCTTAAAAGTATCTCCTTCATCTATTGTAACAATACATTTACTACAAATCATTGCTTCAAGTAAAGGGTTCCCTACATTTGATAGTTCATATAAAGAGACAAAAATATCAGCTGCGTTCATATATGTTTTTACTTTTTCATGTGGAATGGCTCCTACAAAGAAGATATAGGGTATTATATTAAGTTTATGAGCTAATTCTGTAAGATTTTCCCTTTCCTCACCATCTCCTACAATCATAAGAACAATTTCTTTACTTTGAGAGATAATATACGGCATAGCCCGAATAATCCTGTCTACACGCTTCCACTTTACCAGTCTGGACACTGTTAACAAAATTTTCGTCTTGCTATCTAAAGATAATTCTTTGTTAAAACTGTCTCTATCAAAATCTGCTACATACATATTTTTATCAACCCCGTTCATCCAAAATTTTACCTTTTCCATATTGATATTTAAGCTATTTAAAACTTTATCCCCTTGTGTCCCATCATCTGCCATTATAAGTAAATCAACAGGTATTTTATAAGCAATCATATGTTCAAAAAATCTCAATTTCCACAAAAATGCGTGTATGTAGGGCGTAATAGAAGTTCCTTGAAATCTTGATATTATTGGTATCTTTAAAATTTTAGAAAGTATTTTACATACAGGAACGCCAGCAATTTCGTATGCATAAACAGCAATTATTTTGCCTTTTTTACAAATGTTTAACGCTAATTTTAAGCTTATGACTTGAAATAAAATGTAGAACACAATTCTTGCAAAGAAACTTATTTTTCTTAAAGATAACCATTTTTTTACCCACTCAAGAGAAAATCTTATAATTTCAATATTATCATATAATTTTCCGGTAATTCCTTTACTTGAGGTCACAAAATAGACTTTATACCCCTCATCAGCATAGGATCTAAGAGTAACCCATAAAGATTGTGCCCCCTTATCTTTGCCCATAGACCAAATATTAAGCGCAGAAATAATCAAAATTGTTTTCTCCATATCATTTTGAAAAATTAAAATACTTATTTTTGTTCAGGAAAATAAGATTTTTGTAATATCTGAAATCTGATTTTTTTATAAAAATTATATCTTTAATTTTATTGCCAGAAATTCTGCTATAAATAATCGTGCTTAGAATAAACAGAAAAAAATAAGAAATAGCTGATGCCAAAGAAGCTCCGGAAATATCAAGTGCTGGTATTAGAAATATATTTAATATTACATTCAAAACTAATGAAATTATGCCGATGTAAGTATTAATTATGGGTTTCCCCCTTCCAGCGAAATCACTCATCAAAATTCTACTACCACTGATAGCAACAGTTCCAATTAACAAAATTTGAAATGGAATAACTGCGTTTAAAAAATTCTTTGAATAAAAAAGTAATATTAACCAATGTCCTAACAAAAAAAGAACTAATGCCCCTAAAAAGGTAATAAATAAAATATTTCTGCATACCAATGGTGTAAATTCTTTCAATCGTTTTGCATTGTCTTCAGAAGAAACTTTAGGAAATAAAACAATACTTGCTGATTGTGATACAAGCCAAATTTCCTCAGCTAATCCCACAGCAACAGAATAGAATCCCACAGCCGTAGGATTCAAAAATATATTAACCATCCATATATCTATTCTTAAATGAAGAAAGGTCGCAATATTACCGAAATAACTTTTACTACCATAGGCAATAAAATTTTTAGATAAGTTTCTTTTAATAGAAAAAGAGAGACCATCTGTTTTTTTCTTTGTGCAAATAAACAAGATTATACAGCCAAAGAAAAAAGATAATAATCCTGCAATTATAGCGGCTTTTATCCCACTTTTTAGCCATAATAGAAAAATAGCTATCAATAGTAAATAGATAGTGCTTCTAATTATATGGATAAGATTATATTTTTTAATCTCTTGTAATCCAAGTAATATATTAATTACAAAAGTAAAAAAAAGTTGTAACGGAATCAAAAGTAAAGCGAAAACCAAGTACTCTCTGTTAACCCCTGGAAATAACTTTTCAGCAAAAAATAAAGATATAATTAAACCGATTCCAGTCGCAATTATACTTATTATAATAGAAAAAATGATATTAGCTCCAAAAATTTCCTTAATAGGATATTCTTTCCTGCCAATATAAAAAACTGATGCAGGTCCTATGCCCAGTTGTGTAAAAAGTATCAAAAGAGTTGGCATCAAAATTGCCAGCGAATAAATCCCCTTTCCTTCGGGTCCTAAAGAACGTGCAATAATAACAGATATACCAATACCAATTATTAATTGTACTATTTTTGCGACAAAAGTTATAAAAGTATCTTTTGTAAATCTACTCATTTTTAAAATTTAGCAGGATGGGCTGGGATTCCGATGAGTGTTATATTACCCTGGGGATATGATTTTGTCACCACAGCTCCAGCTCCAACAATAGTATTGTCTCCCAACTCAACGCCGGGTAAAATTATAACATTAGCTCCAAGCCAACAATTCTTGCCAATTTTAATTGGACGATTTTTTTCTAATTCTGAAAGATTATTTTTTTTGTGATTGGCGCTTATAATCTTCACCCCGGGACCAAAAAGAGTTCCCTCGTTTATTTCTATCCCATTATAGGATAGTAGATAGCAGCATGGACTTAAGGCTAAAGATTTTTGGGGGTTATTTCCCCATAATAGTAATTTTTCAGGAAAAACAACACACGATGTATAATGAACTGAATACTTACAATTGCTATTAATCCGCAAAATGTGTTGGAAAATAAAGTTAGCCCAAAAAACACTATTAGAGCGTACACTTAATAAAAATTTTATAAATGGGATTTTTTTAACAAAATTTTTAAGAGTATTCATGTGGTTAATCGTTAGCTACTCTAAAATTATTGTATATGATTTGAACTTCTTCTATAAATCTTACTGAAACTAGTCTTTCTATTTTCTGATTCTTCTTAATACAAAATGTGGTATACTTAATTAATTATCCCCAAATTCTATGAACTTATCCATCATTTCAAACATATTTTAAAAGATATTGTATTGTTCCTGTCTGTCAAGACATTTTTCATTAGGCATAGACTATCCAAAAGAATGAGCCGATATAAAAATTACTTGACGGGTGCGTAAAAAAAGTATATGTAATTTTTAATGCCAAGTATTACCATTGATGGTAAAAAAGTAGATGCAGATGAAGGGCGGACGATTTTAGATGTCGCACTTGGTATAGGGGTTTATATTCCTCACCTTTGTGCACATCCTGATTTACCATCGTTTGATAAATCCGTTACATCTAATGTCATCTATCGAGGTGCTACTCAAATTAATGGCAATAACTCTGATGCAAAATGGGAAGGTTGTAAGCTTTGCGTTGTAGAAGTTAAGGGCAATGGGGACACCCCCTCGCCCTTAAAAACCCTACTCCCCCGAGATGAGGCATTACGGACTTCGTGCAGTACTATAATTGAGGATGGGATGGTTATCCAGACCAATACTCCTAAAATCAAATCAGCTCGTCAGTCTGCCTTAACTAATATTCTTACTACTCATCCGCATTCCTGTCTTACTTGTGCTCAAAAAGAAGGTTGTAGCTTAACCCAATGCTCTACTAATGTACCCCAAAATGAGCGTTGTTGTTCAAAGTTTGGCAAATGTGAATTACAAAAGGTAGTAGAATATATTGGCTTACCTGCTGATACACCCAAATATACATATAAAGAGCTGCCTGTAATAAAAACTGACCCCCTATTCTATCGGGATTTTAATCTCTGTATTGGGTGTTTGCGGTGTGTAAGAATGTGTAATGATATACGGGGTGTAGGGGCATTAGGGTTTGTATTTTCTGACCCGACACAACACGGAACGGGTCGGGAAGCCAGTAACCCCATTGTTGGCACTATAGCCCCAAGTCTTAAAGAATCAGGGTGTAAATTTTGTGGCTCCTGTGCCGAAGTATGTCCAACAGGTGCAATTATGGACAAAGAAGATAATAGCCATCGTGAAGCACCTTGTGTTCATAACTGTCCTATTGGTATAGATGTACCTCGTTATATAAATTATATTGCAGAGCATAAATTTGCAGACGCTTTATCAGTTATAAATGAGAAGACACCTTTTCCCGCTATACTTGGGTCTTTATGTGAGCATCCCTGTGAGCAAAGTTGTCGTAGAGGAGAATTAAATGATCCCATCTCTATCTGTGCACTTAAGCGATTTGTTGCCGACAACCGACAACCGACAACCGACAACCGACAACCGACAACCGACAACCGACAACC
>JACQXS010000060.1 GCA_016208615.1 Candidatus Stahliibacteriota bacterium
GAGCAATATAGGGATAACTAAGAAACAAGTGGTCGCAACACTTTGTTTTAACTAATAAGGAGGTGATATTATGGGAGCAAGGGATTACATGCCTACAACGGATGCGGGATTTGACGCATTCCAGAGCGACTTTATGACTAAGGTGTTCCCAAAGCTCGGTGCTTGGGGTATCCCGGCTGGTGAGTATAGTATGTTGTCCGCGTTCAGGGTGGCTTGGGTGAATGCGTGGGACAAGGCGAAGAATAAAGACTCACGCTCCAGGGCTGATGTCAGGGCAAAAATAGAGGCCAAGAAGGCGTATGTAGCTGTATTGAGGAAGTTTATTAGGGAATGGATTGCCTTTAATAGTAAGGTAACCAATGCGGAAAGGGAGTGGCTGGGCTTGAAAGTCAAAGATACCGAGCCAACTCCTGTCGGAGCGCCAGTTGATAGCCCTATTATAAGCATCAACTTCGCTTACCGGGACAGGCATATAGTTTCCGCGGGACCTAATCCTGAAAATGAGCAGCGGAACGCTAAACCTAAGGGAGTTGCCTCTATAGAACTGCGGATGAAGGTAGGCGGAGCAGCCCCTGTTAGTGCAGCAGAGACGGTGCCAGCGGCTGTTATTACGCATAGCCCTTATACAGCGGAACTCGGCGCACACAGGGACAAAACTGTATGGTGGATCGCCAGATACTTGTCAACAAGAGGCATCCCCGGACCATGGAGCGAAGCAGTCGGCGCACAAGTGACAGGAATATAACTTGTTAGCTTGTTAGCTTGTTAGGAATTAGCTTGTTAGGTTTTTAGGAATTGGGATTTTGAGCCAGAGGCTCATCAGCCTCCGGCTGAATTTGGGATTTGGTAGTATTGGGATTTTGGATTTGGTGTCCCGTTTTCCACCATCTCACAAATAATATGTCCTATCAAGAGGTGGGATTCTTGAATTCTTTGAGTATTAGTAGAAGGCACTTTAATCGCCATATCTGTAATTCCAGAAAGCTTATCCCCATTTGCACCTGTTAACCCTATAGTGTAAATGCCCATTTGTTTTGCCCGCTCTACTGCTTTGATAACATTAGGCGAATTGCCAGAAGTAGAAATTGCAATAAGAATATCGCCTTTCTGTCCTATGCCCTGAACCTGTCTTGCAAAGACTTCATCAAACGACATATCATTAGCAATAGCGGTAAGTATAGAACTATTAGTAAGGGCAATTCGGCTTTTAATTTTTGTTTTGTTTCAATGCTTTGGTCTATGATTGCCAATATATTCATCTATTGCCTCCTGCCAAGTTCTAAGTGGTTTATCTACACTTTGCCACATAAAATTTAACAACCTCCAATTCTTTGGTCTTTTGGATAGTCTATTTAGTTCAGTTGAATCTATACTTTTTAGCTTATTAGGTATTTGAATTAAATTGGCAATGTAAGAGCCGAAATCAAACCACGATACCCAGCCAGAATTAGTGATATGAAAAGTCCCGAATTCATTAGCACGAATAAGAGTAGCAATCGCTTGGGCTAAATCTTTTGTATAAGTAGGGCTACCTATTTGGTCATTAACAATTCGCAATTCTTCCCCCTCTTTAAGCTTTTGAATTATAGTATTGACAAAGTTTTTGCCCTTGCTTCCATATAATCCTGAAGTCCGCACAATCCAGTAATTCTTAACTAATCTTTTAACCCATAATTCGGCTTCAAGTTTAGTTTGACCATAAATATTTATAGGGTTAGGTGTATCCCATTCTATGTATGGGATAGGTTTAGTGCCATCAAACACATAATCAGTAGAGACAAGAAGCATAGGGATATTGAGCATTTTGCATGCTTCCGCAATATTTTTAGTCCCCATAGAATTAGTGCTATAGCACAATTCAGGATTACTCTCGCATCCATCTACATTAGTATAAGCGGCAAGATGAATAATTATAGTCGGGTGTAAGGAAATTATTTTATCTATTATCTTGGGTTGCGTTACATTTAATTCCGGCAAATCGGTAGGAATAATTATCGGGATTCGGTTAGCGGGTAGCGGTGTTTGGTTAAATTCTTGTACTAATGCCGTGCCCAGCATTCCCTTGGCCCCAGTAATCAGGATTTTGTCTCTTTTTATTGGCGACATAATTATTTACCTCCAGTAATTTATCTACTGATACCCCTGCATCGCCCCACCAGCCGTCAAAAATTTCATAACTGAGTTCTCCCTTACCAGCATACCAGTCATTAACATCCGTAATTTCCATCTCCCCCCTATCAGAAGGATTAATAGAGCGAATAATTTCAAAAACTTGTGGCCCATACATATAGACACCGATGACAGCAAAATTATTTTTGGGGTGTTGGGGCTTTTCTATCACTTTTATAATCTTATTTCCCTCAATCACTGGCACACCATAATCAGAAGGATTAGTTACCTCTTTTAATATCACTTTAGCCCCGCTTTCATTTTTAAAGCTATTCACCGCATTCAGGATACTGCCATCAAGAATATTATCCCCAAGAATGACTACAAATTTATCCATAGCGACAAATTTTTCACATAAAGAGAGTGCCTGTGCAATACCACCTTCCTTTTCTTGATAAGTGTAAGCCAATGTTTTAAGTCCAAATTTCCGTCCATCACCAAGCAGGCGTAAGAACTCACCCGCCGAATTACCACCAGTAACAAGCATCACTTCGTTAATTCCTGCCGCTACAAGAGTATGCAATGGGTAGTAAATCATTGGCAAATCATAGATAGGTAGCAAATGCTTATTCGTAATTTTAGTCAACGGATACAAGCGTGTACCAAGACCACCAGCTAAAATTATACCTTTCATACGAAGTGAGCTACTGCTCATAATTAAATCTCTCTTACTCTGAAACTTATATCTTGTCAATTATTTTCTTATTTTTTCTTTTATCTTTACACCATTGCTCGCAACTGTTTTTTGACTTTGTTTGCTTCGCCAAATAATTAAAGATTTGGCTTTGCTCACTATTTCAAAAAAATGCTTGACTTTATGATGTTTTTTATGTATAAACTTATATAAGCGATATACTTTGTAATAAGAGTTAAAAAAGCCGGGGTAGCTCAGTGGTAGAGCGTCGGACTGAAAATCCGAGCGTCGGCGGTTCAATTCCGTCCCTCGGCATATTGTTCCGCACATAAACTTATGTGCAGGACAAAAGTCAAAATGGAAATAGGTGCCGACATAGCTCAGTGGTGGAGCGAGTGATCCGTAATCACTAGGTCGTGGGTTCAAATCCCACTGTCGGCTGGTTATTGCACGATTAAAATCGTGCCTACAATGATGCAAAAGTCAAAATTCAAAACTCAAAGTTCAAAAGTCAAGATGAAAGATTTAATGTTTGGTGTATCTGGGGTAAGAGGAATAGTAGGAAAGCAACTAACTTCAAAAGTAGCAGAGAAATTGGGCAAGGCATTTGGTACATATATGCAAGTAGAGGTAAAGCGTCGTTCATTAAGGGCGAGGCATCTCAAAATAGTAGTAGCAAGAGATAATAGGGAGAGTGGAGAGGAGTTAAAAGCAGCTCTAATAACGGGTTTAGTCTCTACTGGGTGCAATGTAATCGATATGGGGAAAATGGCAACCCCTGTAATGCTCTATAATATAGAAAAGACCAAAAGTAGTGGCGGTGTAATAATAACGGCTTCTCATAATCCATCTGAATGGAATGGAGTAAAGTTTGCCGGTCTACGAGGAATGTTCCTAAATAGCAATGAAGTAGAGGTGGTGCGACTGATTTACGAAAAATCAAAGACAGAAGACAGAGGACAGGCCCGTCCCGACACGGAACGGGTCGGGAAGACAGAGGTTAAAATAATATCTGATAGTAAAGGTTGGCAGCGTCATAAGGTAGGGATATTAGATTCAATCAATAGAGACGCTATAATAGGACGGGAATTCAAGATAGCGATAGATTCGCCGTGGTATAATAGTATTTCAACTTTACTTCAAGATTTGTCCTGTAAAGCAATAGAAGTAAGGAGTGGTCGAGAATCAGAGCCCCTCGCTGAGCAGTTGTCTTGCCTTTCACGGGCTGTAATTTCTAATAATTGTGATATAGGGTTTGCGACTGATGCGGATGGAGATAGGTTAAACATAGTAACGGATAAAGGCATAGCCCTTGATACTGAATATATTCTTCCCTTAGTAGCGGATTGGGTTTTAAGACTTAGACAAGGTACGGTAGCAACGAATCTTAGTACTTCCAAGATGTTAGAAGATGTAGTAGTCCGTAGGGGTAGCAGATTGGTACGCACTAAGGTAGGCGAGATAAATGTAGTTGAGTCAATGCTTTCAAGCAGTGCAGTTTTGGGTGGTGAAGGCAATGGTGGAGTGATAGACCCATTTATTCATTATACTCGTGATGCGTATGTTGGTATATGTCGGATACTTGAATACCTTGCAGTCTCAGGAGAGAGTATCAGTAAGCTCTTCTCTATGTTGCCCAAGTATTATATGAAGAAAGTGAAAATAAAAAGTAAAGTAGCTGATTTTCAGCCTCAAATTAAGCAAGTGTTTAAATTATTTCCAAATAATACGCTAAATACCGAAGATGGAATTAGAATAGATTTTGAGCGAGGTTCAACCTCGGGCTGGCTCCATATAAGGCAGTCAAACACAGAGCCAATTGCACGGTTGATAGTAGAGACTACAGATAAAAGATGGACAGATTCAATAATATCTGATGTATTGAAGGCAATAAGAAGTAGTAAGTCATAAGCCATAAAAATTAAGCTTTGAGCCAGAGGGGCTCATCAGCCTCCGGCTGAAATCCTTATCACTTACTACTTAACTATCTTACTATGTGTGGTATAATTGGTTATATTGGGCAACGCGATATAAATACAGTGCTTTTAGCAGGACTATGGAAATTGGAGTATAGGGGGTATGATTCGGCGGGCATAGCTGTGATTTGTGATGGTGAAATAAGGATTCGTAAATCCATAGGCAAATTGAAAGTATTGGCTGATATTTTGGATAAGGAGCCTCTCTCCGGTAATATAGGGATAGGGCATACTCGTTGGGCAACCCATGGTGAGCCATCTCAGGAAAATGCACACCCACAAGTAGATTGTAATAATACTATAGCTGTTGTACATAATGGCATCATAGAAAACTATTTAAGTTTGAAAGAATCTCTTGTCCGTGAGCGACATCTGTTCCGTTCATTCACAGATACAGAAGTTATACCACATCTGATTGAAAAATACTATAATGGCGACTTGCTTGAAGCTGTGCGATTATCCATGAATAAGCTTTCAGGTGCGTATGCGTTTGCGGTAATTAGCATTAGGGAGCCGGATAAAATCATTTGCGTCCAAAAAAATGTCCCCCTGATTATCGGAATAGGCGAAGGAGAGAATCTACTTTCTTCTGATATGCTTGCTGTATTGGGATTGACACGCAAAGTAATAGTCTTGGAAAATAATGAAATGGCAACCTTGACCCGCGACAGTGTGCAAATAGTAGATATAGAAGGGAATGAAGTTATTCGTAATCCTACTATAATGGATGGAAAAGCAATCAAGATAGACATTGCCGGATACCCCCATTTTATGCTTAAGGAGATACACGAACAGCCAAAGGTAATTCAACAAAATATAGACAAGAGATTAAAAAACCAAATCCCAATGAACTCTACATTCCAACCTTTTGAATTAGGTCTTTCTGAGAGTGAGTTAGCGAAGGTGGGGCGTATAATTATTCAAGCTTGTGGTACTTCTTGGCATGCAGGGAAGGTAGGGAAATATCTGATAGAAAAGTTTTGCAGAATCCATACTGAGGTGGATATATCAAGTGAGTTTCGCTATCGGAATCCTGTAATTTCTGGTGGAAGCTTGGCCATTGCTATTTCGCAGTCAGGCGAAACAGCTGATACAATAGCAGGGTTACGGGAGGCTAAAATTAGTTTTATCCGCGTACTCTCTATAGTAAATGTGATCAACAGCACTATTGCACGCGAATCGGATGATGTCATTTACATTAATGCAGGAAATGAAATAGGCGTTGCCTCTACTAAGGCATATACTGCCCAATTATTTGCTTTAAGTTTGTTCTCGTTGTATCTATCTAAATTAAAATGGCTTATGGGCGAGGAAGAACTTACTGCACGATTAAGTAAGTTAATGGAGATACCCGATAAAATGCAACAGGTTTTGCAGAGGGAGTCTGAAATAATAAATATAGCCCATAAATACTATAAGGCACGCAATTTCCTATTCTTAGGCAGAGGAGTTAATTACCCATCTGCACTTGAAGGAGCATTGAAATTGAAAGAAATCTCATATATCCATGCTACCGGGCTACCGGCGGGTGAGATGAAACATGGTCCAATTGCTCTTATAGATGACCAGTTACCAGTAGTATGTATTAATCCAAAGGGTAGTGTTCACGAAAAAATGATGTCCAATATACAGGAAGTTAAAGCAAGGAAAGGCAAAATTATTGCCATCGCGACTGAGGGAAATGTTGAAATTGCCAACATAGCAGATGATGTCTTTTATATCCCAGATTGTCCTGAATCACTTTCTCCTATGCTTGTTGCCTTACCTTTGCAAATGCTCGCTTATCATATAGCGGTTTTAAGAGGACTGGATGTTGATAAGCCGCGTAATTTGGCTAAATCTGTAACAGTAGAATAATGTTAAATTCTAAATCCCAAATCTCAAATCCCAAATCTCAAATAAGCTCCAAATTCCAATACCCGAATGACAAAAATTCTCTCGCTTTAATTTGGAATTTTGATATTGGAGTTTATTTGGAATTTGGTGCTTGGAATTTGTTTGGGATTTAGTGTCCCGTTACATCCCGATAGCCATCGGGAAGAAAGTGGGACTTCGGATTTAGGATTTTTGATTTAAGTATGGATATGATAGAAAATTTAACTCTCAAAACCGAGTCCAAAATTTTGTTGCTCGTAGTTGACGGAGTAGGCGGACTACCAATAAATGGGAAAACAGAACTCGAAACTGCTTTTACGCCTAATTTAGATGCCTTAGCTAAACAATCCATAACAGGGGTTACAGAACCAGTTTCTAAAGGCATTACACCGGGCTCAGGACCTGCTCATTTATCGCTCTTTGGGTATGACCCGATTAAATATCAGATAGGCAGAGGAGTACTTGAAGCACTTGGGGCAGGGGTGAACTTAACCTCTAATGATTTGAGTTTACGCGGTAATTTTGCTACCATAGATAAAAATAACCTACTCATAGACCGTAGAGCTGGAAGAATATCTACGGATGAAAATATCCGGCTATGCAAAATACTACAATCTAATATCTCACAGATAGAAGACATTAAAATTGAACTTACCTCAGGCAAAGAGCATAGATTTGTTTTAGTATTGCGAGGTGATGGAGAGGTTTCTCCTTATGGACTTTCTGACCTTGTTACAGAGACTGACCCACAAAAAATAGGTATCCCACCTAATCCTTGTGAACCATTAGAGCCAAAAGCAAATATGACAGCAAAAATTATCAACCTCCACCAGCAAATACAGTACTATTGCGCGGAATAGCAAAGATACCCCAAATCCTTACTATGCAAGAGAGGTTTAAGCTTGACCCCTTAGCTATTGCGACTTACCCAATGTATAAAGGATTGGCTAAACTTATAGGCATGGAAACAATAGACTCTCTGTTCACTATTGAAGATGAAGTCAGGGATCTTGAACAATGGTGGAGTAAGTATGATTTCTTTTATGTCCATATTAAAAAAACCGATAGTCTGGGCGAAGATGGTAATTTTCATTCAAAGGTAGCGGCAATAGAAGAGATAGATAAATATATACCGCAGTTTATGAACCTTAATCCAGATGTTTTTGTAATTACAGGGGACCATTCTACACCTGCCAAGTTAGGCGCTCATAGTTGGCACCCTAACCCATTTATGCTACTTTCTAAATGGATTATTCCAGATGGAACAAAAAGATTTACAGAACAAGAATGTATGCACGGAGGATTAGGTTGTTTTAACGCTACCCTCGCTATCAACTTAATGCTGGCACACGCCTTAAAACTTAAAAAATTCGGTGCCTGAAGTATTTCCTCAAGCGGTCAAACATTAGATGAAAATAATAGTTTGCATAAAACAGGTACCAGATATAGCGAGAGAGGTGGAGGGAACTATAGACTTATTAAACATAGCTTCTATAATTAACCCATTAGATATGTATGCTATAGAAGAGGCATTAAGAATTAGGCAAAAATTCGGAGGCGAGATAATAGTTATTTCTATGGGACCAATACAAGCTAAAAATGGGATTAGAGAAGCTATTTCTATGGGAGCTGATAAAGGGATTTTAATTTCAGACACAAATTTTAATGACGCAGATACATTAGCTACAGCAAGGACTATCGCAGCAGCTATTAAGAGAATAGGTAAATTTGACCTTATATTGTGTGGAAAACAGGCAATTGATGGAGAGACAGCGCAAGTACCACCTCAAATTGCAGAACTTCTTGATATCCCGGTAGTCACTTTTGTCAGAAGGATTGAAGAAATAAATAATAAATATGCGAAAGTAGAGAGAATTATTGAAGTCGGAATTGAGGAGGTAAAAGTTTTTCTACCCACATTACTTACAGTAGTTAAAGAGATAAATGAACCCAGATTGCCGACTCTAAAAGGGATATTGAGAGCTAAACAAACAGAAATCCCAGTATGGGGACTTGCTCTTCTAAATCTTTCGGCTGATGAAGTAGGGATAAAAGGGTCGGCTACTCAAGTAATTCGCACAGCTACTGTTAAACAGAAACGAGAGGGGAATATATTTCACTCTGCCACGGATGAAAGTATTGAGCTTATTACCTCAATTTGTAATAACAGCTCTTAATTTTGAGATTTGAGTTTTGCATTTTGATTTTTTATATTTGATTTGATATGGTATGGATATTTGGGGAGTTTTCAAGAGACAAAGGGGCGCGCCCCTTGAGGTTGAACCCCTTCCATCCCGTAGTGTCTGAATTACTTACTAAGGGAAGGGAACTGGCTGATAAGTTAGGAGAAGAGCTTGGAATTGTAATTCTGGGCTATGGGATTGACCTAACCGACTTTTGTCTTATGGTTTCTGACTTCGGAATTGATAAGATTTATTTAGTTGACGATATTAGACTATCCGATTTTAATGTAGAGCCTTATACCTCGGTGATTACAAAGATTGTGCTAAAATATAAGCCTAACATATTTATAGCTGGCGCTACTTCGTTGAGCAGAACTCTTTTCCCAAGAATAGCGGCAAGACTAAGAACAGGGTTAACTACGGATTGCACTGCATTGGGAGTTGAAAATGGACTACTGGTTCAGACAAGACCTGCATTTGGGGGGAATATAACGGCTACTATTATATGTCCATATATGAAACCCCAAATGGCAACTGTTAGATATAAAGCATTAAAAAGTCCAAAATCCAAAATCCAAAGTCCAAAATCTAAAATCCAAATAATAAGAGAAAGTTTTACTAAAATAGAATTGAATTCACGGACACAGGTGATTAAATTTATAGAAGATGTGACGCAAAAGATAAATCTTGATACCGCAGATATTATAGTAGCTGGGGGTATGGGATTACATTCAAGAGAAAACTTTAAGATTCTTGAAGAGCTGGCACTCATAGTAGGAGGAGCAGTTGCTTCATCTCGTCCACCAGTAGATAATGGATGGATTTCATACTCACATCAGGTAGGACAGACAGGTAAAACTGTTAGACCCAGAGTATATATAGCTTGTGGAATATCTGGTGCTATGCAACATTTGGCGGGAATGTCATCTTCGGAACAAATAATCGTCATAAACAATAACCCTAATGCTCCGATATTCAAGATAGCAGACATAGGGATATGCGGAGATTTATTTGAAATAGTACCCAAATTAATTGAGAGGTGGAAATGGAAATAAGAGAGTTTCAGAAGCTGATTAAGGACATATATTATGAAAAGGATATGGAAAGGGAATTGCGGGCTACTTTTACTTGGTTTATAGAAGAAATTGGGGAGCTTGCTCGTGCTATGCGTACAAATAAGGGACTGGAGGAAGAGTTCGCCGATGTCTCTGCTTGGCTATTCCAACTGGCTACATTTGTAGGCATAGATATGGAGAGTGCGTTCGCACGATACAAAGATGGATGCCCTAAATGTGGCAAATTACCTTGTACCTGTAATCCGTGTGATAAGGTTTAAGTTCGTAGTGCTTAAAAATTTGATTGACGAGAAGCAAAAATATGGCTAATAATTAAGATAATGGAAAAGATTAAAGATAGATTAATAGAGTTGCACAAGTTTCTGGATATTGAGCGTCGTAAACTTGAGATTGAGCATCTAAATAAGGAGGTGGTGAAGCCTAATTTTTGGGAAAATAGAACCCAAGCAAAAAATATGAGCGAAGAACTTGCCGCTCATCAAGAAATAGTTCAGAAGTTTGAGCAATTGCAAAATGAGTATAACGAACTCTGTGAGTTTCATTCGCTGGGTGAAAATATTGCAGACGAAATGAATAAAATTGAAACTAAAATAGATAAATTGGAAATAGAAAATATGTTCCATTCTCAATATGATAAGGGGAATGCTTTTCTCGTTATTCATCCGGGGGCTGGTGGAGTAGACTCATGTGATTGGGCACATATGTTATTTAGAATGTATATTAGGTGGTGCGAGCGAAAGAGATTCACTTCAAAAGTGATAGATTATGAGTACGGTGATGTAGCAGGCATTAAAGAGGCAACCATAGAAGTGAAAGGCAAAAATGCTTATGGATGGCTTAAAGGGGAGACAGGAGTTCATAGATTAGTTAGAATATCTCCTTTTGATGCTGCTCATCGTAGGCATACATCATTTGCATCTTGCTTTGTTTATCCGCTCATAGAAGATGACATCAAAATTGAAATCCGTGATAGCGACCTTAGGATTGATACTTTCCGTGCCTCCGGTCCCGGGGGTCAATATGTAAATAAAGTATCCAGTGCTATTAGGATTACACATTTACCCACTGGTACAGTCGTGACCTGCCAAGCAGAGCGCTCACAATATCAAAATAAACAAACGGCAATGAAAGTTTTAACCTCTCGTCTATCTCGCCTAAAAGAAGAGCAGGAAGAGAGGAAATTGCAAAAACTTGTCCCCAAGAAGCACGAAATCGGATGGGCACGCGAAATACGGTCTTATATCTTTTGCCCATATACTCTTGTAAAAGACCATCGCACAGAACTTGAACTACATAATATTGAAGAAATAATGGATGGTGCCATTGACCCATTTATGCGAGCATGGCTACTAAAGAGAAATTAAAATGGTGAAAGGTGATTGGTTAAATAAATGCAGGTCAATATTTAACCATTTAACTATTTAACCATATTGTATGAAAAGGGAAGTACCTCCGGTGTCCTTAAATGAGCGATTACTTCAATGGGTATGGCAGAATCAGTTGCTTGTCCAAAGCATTGTAACCGAAAGCGGCATAAAAATTAAGCCCCTATCCCCTGGTATTCTAAATACAGAAGATGGACCGGATTTCAGGAATGCAAAAATTGAAAGCCCTAATAATATCTTATATGGAGATATTGAGTTACATATTTTAAGTAAAGATTGGTTTGCCCATACACACCACCTTGACCCCAAATATAATAATGTGATTCTACATATAGTTTGGCAGCACAATTCTACTGATGCTGTTACTTGGGATTTGCAGAAAATTCCCACGCTCATTATCTCTAAATATATCGTCAAACCGATGGCTGAAATTTTTACCCAATATAAAAAGGCAACGAAACCTAAAAAATATCCTTGTGCCAAAAATCACAGCAAAGTAATGACAATCCTTAAAACAGAAGGGATTAAACGGTTCAATGAGAAGAAAGAAAAATTCAATAAATTAATAACCCTCTATGGCGTAGAGCAGGCAACATATCTTGGAGTGATGGAAGCATTGGGATATGTGAAAAATAAAATCCCATTTACTCGCCTGGCTAATCTTGTGCCTATAGATAAATTGCAAACTATAACTTCTGGTAAGCAGAGAGAAGAGCGTGTTCAACTTATCAAGTCAATACTATTAGAAGTAGCAGGATTAATACTATACGAGAAGTCATTCTCACTGCCCTTAAAGTCGGGTAGTGCAGGGTCCCTTGACCCTGCAAAATCCCAATTTATCGGGACGATGAAAAAAGAGGAGTGGCAATTTTTTAAGGTTAGACCCCCATCTTTTCCTAATCGTCGTATAGAAGGAATCAGTTACTTTTTAGCCGACACTATTGAAAAAGGGATTTGGAATTTATTCAAAGAAGAGGGATTTGATTTTGATAAACTTGAAAATAGCTTGACCCAAGGTGGTATAAGCAAGCCCTGTGCAAAGATGATTATTTTTAATATCTATCTGCCTATATTAGGACTTTATCGAGAGAAGCAGGCACTCCAAATTTATGAAACTTATAAAAGACTACCCGAAAATACTATTACTAAACGGATGACAAAACTACTGTTCAAAAATCACAAGAGATTAGATGAGGTATTACCTCAAAATGAGCTTTATTCTCAAGGAATGCTCTACATCTTCCATCACTACTGCAAAAATAAACTCTGCTCTGCCTGTCCGGCAAAAGGTATTACATCAAGTATGGGTAAGTCAACATCGCAATAGTTTAGATAATCACCATCAATTACAAAATTAGATACAACATGAGGTTTAACCTCTAATGGTCATAAAACTTACGGTCATATTTCTGTTCTGTGCTTGACCGCACATATCTACTCAATTCTAACCATTTTTGTAACTGAAACTGCAGTTGCACAAATCCTTTGTAGCAGGGCTTTTTTGTTTCCTTTATGACATACTTTTCGTAATAAAAATCACTTACCGTAACTTCATATGGACCTTTTTCATCTTTATGCTTTGATGCAGCTATTATTTTAGGGGTAAGGTCATTTCTAAATAGTTCAAGCACCTGCTCGTCTTTGATACCTGCATATCTTAAAAAACCCTTAACCGCATTATCAATAGCATCCTCTTTCGCCTTATCCATACTCGTCTTATAACTACTTATACCTGTAAAATACATATAATCACCCGCTTCCAACGCGCCCTTTTTAGTCCACCCAGGCCTTACAGGATATGAGCCGGAAACTAAAATAATACCCTCTTCTTTATGGAATAAACTACACCCACACAAGAATAGTATAAAATACACAACAGCAACTTTCATTTGTTTATGTTTATCAGGAGAACTACTTTTTCCCCTTTAGAGGTTAAACCTCATTTGCTTATTTTTTGTGCTGTCTGGGGTGATTTAATTAAGAAAGTTAGGAACGCACCCAGAAGACATAAAATAGCCATAACAATAAAGGCAATAGTATATGTTCCGGTTAATTCTTTCACTTTAGGTGCAAAGATATTGCTCAAAAGTCCTCCAACCCCGTAA
>JACQXS010000044.1 GCA_016208615.1 Candidatus Stahliibacteriota bacterium
GCTACCTTTTTTTTTTTTTTTTTTAGTATTTAATCTCCCGCAAGTGCCTGGAATACAGAACTGTGGGTCCATATTCCAACAGAGGGCCATGCTATATGGACATAATTACCAATCTCTATACCGGCTGACCAGTCCAGCACCCCATATATCCCAATATAACAGTGCTTGCCTATAGTTATTTTACCCTTTTGAAACCCCGTAAATATGACCCCATATTCTATAAATGAGCCATCGCCTATAGTAGTGTTGGCGATATAAGTGTTTGAACTGATAATCACCTTTTGACCTATTTTAACATCCTCTCCCAGCTGTGCTTCTCTGCCAATTTTAGTACCATCTCCTATGCTGACATTACTCCCAATAACACAATGCTCATTTATTTTCACGGAATTACCTATAACAACTGTATGAGAAATTTTTGTTCCCCAAGCAATATAAGTAGCTTTGCCTATTCTTACTCCCCCCACGCGTAGTATTTGACACCGCAACCAGTTGCTGGGAGCTATTGAGCCTATCCTTCTTATAAGTTTAGTGAGAATGTATAACATCTTCATATACTTTTTTAATTTTAGCTGTGATAATATGTTTGTCAAATCTATTTAGGATAATTTTTCTGGCATATTCGCCCATAATAGTTCGTATCTCTTGATTATCCAATAGTTGTTTTATTCGGCTTATTATCTCATCTATATCTTCTATATTGACTATCCAGCCCGTTTTCCCATTTTCCATAACCTCCGGTATTCCGCCAACATTCGTAGTGATTGCCGGTATGCCACAAGATAGGGCTTCCAAAAGAGCTACCGGCATTCCCTCGCTTCTACTGGGGAATAAAAATATATCCGCCGCATTAAGCCATTTAGGGATTTCGGTGTGAGGTTTTGAGCCAAAAGACATACAATTTTGGGGGATTGGGGGTTGGGGATTGGGGGTTGGTTTTCCAATCAATATAAACATTACATCCGGTAACGAATGAGCACAGTTATACACTATATCAATACCTTTTCTATATGAGAATAGCCCAACGAATAATACTATGGCTTTATCATTTGGTAACCCCAGCTCTTTTCTTAATTCGGTTATCGGTGTTCCCGACCCGTCTCGTGTCGGGACAGGTCGGTTAGCGGTATTCGGCTTGAAGATAGAAGTATCTACTCCACAGCTGATGATTGAAATATTTTTTGCTCGTGCTCCTAATTCTATTAGTACTCTTTTAATCTCGCAAGATACAGCAATAATATGGGTAGCTTTTCTTACTGTAAGTTTTTGAAGCCCATAGTAAATAATATTACGGTTTGGCTCTTCTTGCGCATCAGTACCATGAAATGTTACTATAAGGGGTGCAGATTTAAATATAAGTGCCGGCAGTGCAGAATGAAATCCATAATGTGCATGTATTAAGTGATAATGCTTGAACAAGAGGTAATACATAGCTTTGATAAAAAAAGGTAGATAACTAATTTTAGTTTCTCTTGTTCTGACAACTTTTATCACCTCAAGAGGTTTAACCTCACCGCTATTTTCCAAATCATCTACTTGCTCCTTTACAAAGCTACCAAAGTATGAATCTCCATTAGAATACATATTACTCAACAGGAGTACTTTCATTTGGATTGAGGTCGCACCTCTTTTGGATTTTGGATTTTGGATTTAATAAAGTTAATGCCTCTCATTGCTTGTCCTAATGTAGTATATCGTTTTGCTTCATATATTGGCACGAGTTCACCTCCAAATCCCAACTTAAAATGTGCTATTTGAGGCAACCTTTCCGGTTCTACTATCAGCAAATCATAGTATTTATAGTTATTTTGATTAGCCCACTTTATTATCTCCCATTGGATAAGGTCATTGGGAGCCAAGTGCCTATAATCTTTAAGAGAAGCACCACTCCAATAATATACTGTATCCTTAAAACATAAGAATATAGCACCTGCTATCGGAATATTATTATGTAGAGCCAAAAGAGGTTTTACCCATCCAAGTGGAGTTTCTAAAACACATTGATAATAGGATTTGGGAAATGGCTTTTTACCTGCCCTATCAAATACTTCCAAGAGCATAGGATAGTATGCCTCTATAAAATCCGAAACAGGGCATATAACCTTAATTTTATTTGCTATAGCTTTTCGTATAAGGTTACGCCTCTTACTATCTATCTTGTGCCATAAATCTTCCTCAGTGCCTCTTAAATCTATAATAGAGGTGAGTAGGTTCCTGCATCTATAATGCACTTGTTTGAATACTTTTATTGGATACCTTGGTGGAGGCAGTATCTGGTAATACTCTACTCGTTGTGAAATATATTTCTCAGCCCCAGTAATTAGAAGGCGGATAACTTCTTCTGTCTCGCCATCTACGACTATAGGACCTCCATAAATACTATCAGTATCTCTAAATGGTGAAACGATACGGTTAAAAGAGCCTGTTGTAGCGAAGCGGAAATCCCGCTTTGGCGGGGCTGATATTACAAAAAATGTGTACATTCCAATGGGAATAGCCAAAGAATTTCGGGCAATGAGCGTATGATGTTGAAGCGAAGCGGAAATCCCGCTCCGGCGGGAAGGTATACCAAACTCCTTTGTTATCATTTTATTCCACTCTCGGGTATGGAAAATAGTTGCTTGGCTGGAATGATTAATTATAGCCGCTAAATCTTGCTCATCATCAAGTGTTGCTTTGCTTATAGCAATTTTCATTTTTTTCTTTACAAAGTATAATATTGATTTATTATTTAGCAAGTATTTTTTGTCGGAACGAAGTGGAAATCCCGATTTATCGGGGGAGGTAATTATGGAATTAGTTAAGATAATGAATAATCTTTACCAGTCGCCTTTGATAGATGATTGGGCAGTTATCTTGGATAAGGGAATCAATGTAGTCATTGATTTAGAGGATATTATAAACTCAGGAGTTCCCAAGAGTGTTATTTATATCTATTGGGGGATAGAAGATGGACCACTTCCCGATACTAATATCTTATGGGGAATTGCCGGGCTTGGGGCAAAAATGATTAAAAATGGATATAAAGTGCTGGTCTCTTGTGTTGGTGGGTTTAATCGCTCTGCCCTAATAAATGCCTGTATTATCAAGACTCTTCATCCTGATTTAAGAGGTGCGGAAATTATTGAATTGATAAGAAAAGCAAGACCAGGTGCATTAAGTAATCCTACCTTTTTTGACTTTCTTATGGCGATTAAATGATAGTTCGTATCAGGACAAAAGAAGTCCCGACTTGGTGGGATTTGTTGAAATGTTTCCCTTTTATCCGCTGTTATATGCCGTCGGCACTACACTTTTCCCTTATAAATTAATGAAATAACCGCTCCATAAATTAAATATTCTAACAACCCCTGTGTTGCGAAATAGAATAATGCTCCTGTAGCGATTTTAACAAGTACATACATTGAAAACATTGCAGGAAGCACACCTACTATCCACACTAAAAATCCGAATGTCATTCCTTTTTTGACTCCCTGCCCCGGAATTCCATTAAAAAGGATTGCATAGACTAATGCAAGGGCTATTGCCAAAACCGTATTTCCTAAGATGAGGAATATCCACCAGTTTAAAGACATACTTATTGTTGTCCCTGGCGTCCATTTCCAAATATTCTGTGGTTCGAGTTGGAATACCCATCCAAAAAGAAGATAACCACCTCCTCCCACGATAAAACTCATTAAATTAGCGACAATACCTGCTATTAAAACTCTTTTTATGTTTATATTTCTTCTCATTTTTGCTTTCCTTTTAATTTTGTATTATCTCCCAAGCCAATTGCGTATAACTTGTTCATAGACGACAATATGTTTTTATTCTCCATTCTGCCTAACTATTTGTGGATAAAAAAAGTTACCAAAGGCAATTTGGGTGAGTGCCGTAAGGCACGAACCTTTTATGCTGTGTTAGGCGATGTATTTGGTACTCTATCCAATAAATACTTCTTTTCCTTTTTCCAAAGATTCTTTTGCTTTAAGACATATAGTAATAGCATCTATGGCTGCCTGCGCAGATAACAGATTATTTTCTTGTCCTTTATTTACACTTTCAACAAATAGTTTGCATTCTTCTTCATACGGATTAATGGGTTCAAAATGCAATTCTTCTGGATTTCCTTGTGAAGGATACTTGATTGTCTTAAAATCTGGATAGCCATTTTTATCAAGAGTAAAAAAAGTTTCTATTGCTCCTTTTTCACAAATGATTCTGATTCCTGCGCTAAAAGGGAAGCTCTCCGGCATAATATTGCTTGTTTCTGCAAGTCCCAACAATCCGTTATTATATTTCAATATTATTGTAGCATGTTCGTGAAGTTCTTCTTTTACAATTCTACTTGAAATAATTGAATTAGGTAATCCGAAAGTCCAGTTAATAAAATCAAAGTCAAAGTTTAATAATTCAATTACAGGTTCAGAATAATGCTCTATCGGATAAGGTTTGCTAAATTTATATGCTCGAAATGTCAATGGTTTGCCGAATTCATTCGAATCAATAATCTTTTTTACAGTTCCATATTCTGCTACATTTCTCATAAGTAAGGCTATCATGAATATCTTTTTCTTTTTCTTGGCTATTTCCTGCATTTCAATAGCTTCATCTATATCAAACGCAATCGGGGTTTCGCAAAATACATGTTTATCTGCTTGTAATGCCGAAATAACATATTTTTTATGCAAATAAGTCGGCAAGCAAATATCCACTGCATCAATTGCTTTATCATTAATTATTTCGTCAATATCCGTGACTACTTTGGCGCCTAATTTCGAGGCTCTTTGCTTTTTCAATAGAACGGGTGTAGATAGCAGAAACCTCTATATTAGGTATTCCTTTGTAGCAATCGAAATGCGTATTACCCATTGAACCTGCTCCTAAAATACCAAGTTTCATATTGCTCCTCCTATTTATCTTTCATTATTTCACCTAACTATGAGATAATAGAACCTGCTGGTATATCTTGGTCGGGAATGATAAGCGAGAGTTTATCTCCAAATGTTGTTGCCAATAACATAGCTTCTGACTGTTCCCCATGTATAGTGCGGGGTTCGAGATTTGCTACTACTACTATCTTTTTACCTATTAGTTCTTGTGGTGAATAAGCTTCTCCTATTCCCGCTACAACTTGTCGCTTCTCGTCTCCGATAGATATTTTGAGTTTTATCAGCTTTTTAGTTCCCTCAATTCGCTCTGCTTCTAATATTTCCGCAATCCGGAGGTCAAGTTTTTTGAAGTCTTCATAAGTTACTTGATTTCTGTTATCAGTAATTGGTGTGAGAGTTTTCGTTGAGTTCGTTAAGTTCGTTGAGTTCGTTGGGTTCGTAGGAGACAATTTTTGTTTCTCGGTCTCTATTTTACTTTTATCTATTTTCTTAAACAATACTTTTGGTGGCTTTATAGAAACGCCTCCGGGAAGTTTGAACTTACCAATTATATCCCAAGCAAAATCTTTTAAGTCATTCCCGCCGGAGCTTTTTGGTTTCGGCTCCGCCTCGACTTGCAAGTTAAGCATTTCTCTTATGGATTTAGAAGCAAAAGGCAGGAATGGGTAAAGTAGAATAGCTAAATTGGCAATCAGTGTGGTAGAGACATAAATAACAGTATTAGTCCGGTTATTCTGCTCCCACGGCTTATTATAGTCAAAGTATCTGTTACCTTCTTTAACAAGAGCCATTATTTCTTTAAGTCCACTCTTAAATTCAAACCTCTCAATATGTGCACCTACCTTATCCCTTGTAAGTTCAATCTTTTTTAATAATTGCTCGTCTTCCGTAGTGTATGAAGCGGGATATGGTATTTTGCTGTCTAAATAATTTTGTATAAATCTCAATGTCCTGTGAACTAAATTCCCAAGTATATCAGATAGCTCACTATTATTTTTGGCTAAAAAGTCATCCCAGGTAAAATCTACATCCCCTCGCTCAGGTGCATTCATAGTTAGAACATACCTGAGTGGGTCAGGGTCAAAGGTTTCTAAATATTCTGGCAGCCATATTGCCCAGTTTCTTGAAGTACTAATCTTTTTACCTTCTATATTTAAGAATTCATTCGCCGGTATCTGGGTTGGCAAAATATAATCTCCATGCCCCATAAGCATAGCGGGCCAATTGATGGCATGGAATACAATATTATCTTTGGCAATAAAATGCACCAGTTCCGTGTCTTTTTGACCCCAATAATCATTCCAATGCTCTGGGCTCCATTCTTGAGTAGCAGATATATAGCCAATTAGGTTTTCAAACCATACATAGATGACTTTATTATTAGCTTCATTAAGAGGAACCGGCACTCCCCACGCTATATCTCTTGTAACAGGTCGGGGTGATAATCCCTCTTTCAACCACTGCTTAACAAAGCGAGTCACATTTTCTCTCCACTCTGTTTTTGTTTCAAGCCATCTTTCAATTTGGGGTTGTAACAAGTCTAATCTAAGGCACCAATGTTTAGTAGTTCGTGTTATGGGTGTAGTGCCGCAGACTTGGCATCTTGGGTTTTTAAGCATAGTAGGTTCGAGCCATCTACCACATTTTTCACACTGGTCACCTCTTGCTTCTATGTTCCCACAGTAGGGGCAGATGCCTTCAACAAATCTTTCAGGTAGAAAATGCTTACACTTATCACAATATAATTCTTCGGTAGTTTCCGGAGTAAGGTATCCATTTTTGTATAGTTTTAAGAAAAAGTTTTGTGCATTCTTATAATGTATTTCTTTAGTAGTCCTTGAAAAATTAGTATATTCAATGCCCATTTGGGTTAGACTGGCTTTAATACTTGGGTAATACTTATCTACAATAGCTTGTGGAGTAGTTTGCTCTTTTATAGATTTCATTTCAATCAGCACCCCGTGCTCATCAGTTCCACAAATATGTATTACATCTCTTTGTTTGAGCTGCTGATATTTAACATATATATCCGCAGGCAGATAACAGCCAGCTATATGTCCTATATGCAAATGTCCATTAGCAAATGGTAGTGCTGAGGTCACAATTATTCGTTTCATTTTGAGGTAGTATCTTTTTCTTTTGAGGTAGTATCTTTCCCTTGTAGGTAGCTTTCCTTTTCGTAAGCCAGACAACATATAAGTTTGCCGCATAGTCCTGTGAGTTTAGCTGTCCCACAGGAAAGGTTTTGTAGTTTTACAAGGTCAATAGTTATGGGTTCAAATTCCTTTAAGAAAGCATTGCAACATATTTGTCTTCCACATATTCCGACAGCACAAAATTGTTTAGCGTAGCTTCTTGCTCCAATTTGTCTAAACTCTATTCTTTGGGGATATACTTTGGTTAGTTCTTTCATTAAATGCTTAAGTAATAACTTTTTTTCTGCTATAAAATCTATTCTTAAAATACTTTTATCAAATTGTATATGGGTAGAGGCTATTTTTATAGGTATGTTCATTTCGCGAGCTTTTTCTTTGCATAAGTTAAATGCCGATTGCTCTTGCCTTACTACTTCTTGATATACATTCATATCTTCTTGTGTAGCACGGCGTAGTATTTTTGTAATTGCTTCATCTGATTGTAATATTTTAACTACTTTCCCTATTTCTTCACCGCCATTTAGTTTAAAAACAACATAATCACTAATTTTTAGAGGTGCGACATCAAATTGTCTCTCGTCTAATAATGAAGCCACTATCCGTTCCCATTCTTCAAATTGTATTTGGTAAATCATGGCAACTCCTTTGCTATCCAATGTAACATAAACTCTTTAGGCACATTATATGAAATAGCATAATAAGCTTTTTCACATATAGTTATAGCTTTTAGTGTATCTAATATATTTATTTCTCTATGGTTTATGGACAGGTCATTATTCTTAATTGGGATACCGCACCTTTTTCTCGTCAAATCCATATATAGCTCTTGAAGCAGGAGTAAAAATTCTTCCGTCTCTTTAAGTTTAGCTACCATTTGTATTCTATTAATAGGAGAGCTTGTCAAGAATTGAATTGCTATATTCCTAATCTCTTGCATACTACGGGACATAAGTTTTAACCCTCTGGTTACACTGCCATTAGCCATCTGCAAAGCCCAGTCACTTATCTCTGGTATCAGTTTTTTAATCTCTTCTTCCACTAATCTTCTAAATTCTATTTGGTAGCACCTTGACCTTATGGTAGAGAGTATAGCATCTATTTTTGAAGTAGTCAATATAAAAATTGTCTGCTTAGGTACTTCTTCTAATATTTTCAAAAACGCATTCGCCGCCTCCTCTGTAAGCGTATCGGCATCTTTTACAATGATAGTTCTAAATTTTAGCCAATTCGTCCTATAAGATACACTTTCTTTGATTTTCCGTAACTCATCAATCCCTATATTTCCTTTTTCATTTGGAAGTATGGATATGAAATCCGGATTATGCGCCCCATCTATTCCTTTGCAGGTTAAACAGGTATCACAGGCATCTCCTTTATTTTGCTTTTGCTCACAATTTATAGCTTTGGCAAATGTTTTGGCAGTTAGCGTTTTACCTACTCCCTCTTTCCCATAGAATAGATAACTTGTACCTATTCTATTGTCTAATATCTGTGCTTGTAGGCGCTTTTTGGGCACTTCTTGTCCTATAATGTCCTTAAATGCCATATAATTAAATCAAAAATCAAGTTGTAATCTGTAAATCTGTGGCATTATTTTAACCATTGCAAAGGGTCAACAGCGATACCATTTTTCCTTAATTCAAAATGTAATACCGTTTCGTCAATCAATCCACCTGTTCCTACTTTTCCTATTGTTTGACCTTTGGCTACTTTATCTTCTTTTGTCACTAATGTCTCAGACAAATAACCATATAGGGTACAGAAGCCATTTTGATGGTCAAGCAGTATAATTTTCCCGTAACCCAAAAATGTTCCCTCATAGACAACTTTACCATCACCAATGGCTATAACACTTGTTCCGTAAGATGCTCGGATATCAATTCCTTTATTTACAAGTTGAGTCCCAAATTTAGGGTCTATTGTAGTTCCAAATCTATTTATTATTTCTCCCTGTACGGGCCACATTATAGTACCTAATTCTTTAGTAGTATATTTTTTAACCCCTGCAATTAGTTTTTCCAAATCAGCTCTCGACTTCTCTAACTCAGCAACAAGTTTTGTTTTCTGTTCCTTCTCTTTCTTTACGCTTTTGAGAAGTTGTTCCTTTTTGGCAGATTGAGTAAGTATTTCTTGTTGCTCTTTTTCAACTTTGGATTTGATTTCTATTAGTTGAGCCAACTTATCTTTCTCTTCTATCTCTTCGGTTGTAATAGTAGATTTGGTCTCTGTAAGCTTATTATGCCAATTTATATCCTGTGCCAACATCCGTTGCATATAAAATGCAGTCCGCGATAGCGTAGGATTAAATTGTGGGGCTACGCTTGTTAAACTATATTGATACATAAATTTAACCTTATCAGCCATAAAATTCTCCTGCTGGTCAAGTTCGTTATCCACCCGTTTACCATCTATTCCCAGCATCTTAATTGATTCCATTACTCCTTTTTCCTGTGTACGCAATTCTTTTAATTTGGCTTTGGATTTAGAGATTTTACGATTTATCTGGTCAAGTTCACCCAAGACGCTTTTTTCTTTTTGTTGAAGTTCCTTTACTTCCTTCTTTTTAATAGCTAACTCTTTTTTAACCTTTTCTAATTGAGTTTTATTGTCAGTGGCAATCAATATAAATGGAAGTAAAATAAGTATCAGCATACAAACTTTTTCTCCTTTTTTCTCTTTATCTTTCATTTTTCATTTTGTCAAGCTAAAAATGGGGAATAGTCCGTAATAATTTAAGAGTTGACAACAGGCAAAAAGAGTGCTAAATATAAATAAGATGCCTAATAATCCTACAACTCCTATCATAGTCAAGACACACCTTATTCCACCTAGATTGAAGCCCTATCTTCTTCGGCGTGAAAGGTTATTGAAAAGGTTCCAAGATAATGCAGATAAGAAACTCATCCTAATTATAAGTGGAGCGGGATATGGGAAAACAACATTACTTACTCAGTTCATAAAAGATATTAAGTCCCGTTGTGTCTTCTATTCAATTACTGATAGTGCTACAAGTTTAACTACCTTTCTCTCCTATTTAATCACAGCTATTCAAAGCACAAACAACCATTTCGGTATCCGCACCATAAGTGTGATGAATGAAATTACAAATATTAGAGCCAACTTGGAAATAGTGATGGGTACTTTTATAAATGAATTAGTAGAAACCATAGATAGCGAGTTATTTCTAATCTTAGATGACTATCATCTGATAGATAACTCAGAACTAATAACTAAATCTTTGTCTTATTTCTTAGAGCAGATGCCTCCCAATATTCATTTAATCATTTCATCCCGAACCCATCCATCTCTCTCTTTTGCTAAGTTGAAAGCCAAAGGCGAATTGTTAGAAATTACTAAAACTGACTTAAAGTTCACGCAAGATGAGATTCAGACACTTTTGAAGGAGATATACAAATTAGACATTTCGCTCCCAATGTTACAGAATGTGGAACACCATTCAGATGGTTGGGTAACCGCTATCCAACTTATGTCGTATATGATTGAGAAGTCGCCAGAAAAACTAACAACCGAAATAGAGTATAGGTTAGAATATTTTCAATCCGAAGTATTTGCTCATCTATCTCCATTAGTCCAGTCATTTCTTTTAAACTCCTGTATATTAGAGCAAATGACACCTAATATTTGTGATACTATTTTAGGAAAGACCGATTCCCGTGAAGTGTTAAATTTTCTTGTGAATAAAAATTTATTTACCAGTTGTATAGATGAAGAGAGAGAACTATTTGTTCTGCATCCACTTTTTCGTGACTTCCTGATTAACAAATTGACCGGTGTAGAAAGCAAAGAAAGTATTAGTGCCATTCACTTAAAAGCTGCCTATTATTTTGAGTCTGTAAATAATTATAGTAAAAGCATTTTCCATTATTTTTCCGCCAATACTCCTGATAGAGCAATAAAAATTATTGAAAGGGAGGGTAAGAATCTTATTGATACAATAAATCGTGATACGCTTACCCAATGGCTAAAATTAGTACCCGAAGACTTCTTACAAGATAACCCGATTCTACTTTGGTATCAAGGAGAAGTCTATCGTTGGCAAAGCAAATGGGATGAAGCAATAGCCACATATGAACAAGCGAAAACTAAATTCATATCCTGCTTGTCAACTGATAGGGAAAGGGATAATAAAGAGGGATTAGTTTATACTCTATATGGGATAGGAACTATACATATTTATAGAGGTGAATACACAAAAGCCATAAAATTGGGCGAAAAGGCAATTAAATTGATTGTAGGTGATAAAAAGTTAATCAAAGCCAAACTCTTAAATCTTCTCGGGGTAGCGTATTTTTATCTAACCCAATATCAGCAAGCTATTTCGGTTATCTCTCGTGGCTTAAAGATATGTAAAAAACTCAATTTTCCACAACAAGAGATACAGTTAATTAGTAATTTATTAGCCGCATACGGAGAGATGGGAGAAGACGATAAACTTATAGACGAGAGTGAACGCATCATTAAAATGGCAAAATACCCTACCAACTACCCATTATCGCAGATTTACTCTAATCTTGGCTATGCGTATGGATTAAAAGGAGAATATATCCGCGCAAGAGAGGCTTTTAAGAAGGCTATCCAAATCCGTAGAACCTTTAACGATAGAAAAGGAATAAATGATACTTTGTGTAACTTAGGTTTCTTTAATCTGCTAATGGGAAATTATGAATTATCTCGCTCCTATTCTCGCAAAGTAATAAGACTTAATAAAGAGATGCAACAAGAAGCACTAAATTTGAAAGCATTATATGCTATAAGCAGGAGTTATCTCTTAGAGGGTAAAATCATAAGTGCAGAAAAGTATATCAACAAACTTTTTTCTTCCGCCAAACAAAAGACGGGCAAGCAAAGTAAGTCGCTAATTTCTTGTGATTACTTAATTACAAGTGGAGAGATAAAACTTGAGCTTGGGTCTTTTATAGAGGCAGAAAAATTGATTAATGCGGCTTCCAATACCGTAGGCAGCAATAAACTTAATCTTATGCTTGTCTCCATAGCTTTGGCTAAACTTTACTATAAGAAAGGGGATGTCAATTTATTCATTACTCATTTTAAGAAAGCAATGGAAATTTCATCTGCCCATAATTATCATTTGCCTCTTATTAGATTAGGTAGAGTAAGCCGCTCATTACTCCAATTTGCCATAAAGCTTGGGATTGAGCCTCACTATGCAAAGTTTATTCTCAATCAAATAGAATCAGATTATGACCTAATCATAAATTTATTTGGCGGATTAAAAATAAAAGGCAGAAACGGGAAAGTTGAAAATCCCGTTGAAAATCCCGCAACAGACGGGAAAGCAAGCGGGGTAGAGGATATAAAATGGGACAGAGCTAAGGCAAAGTCTTTATTTTGTTACCTTGTGATGAATAGGAGTCGTAAATATACTGTTGACCAATTAAGTGAACTACTTTGGCCAGGTAAAAGCTTTTCCAAAACCCGCAACTCCTTATACAGAATTATTTTTTCTATACGGAGTTATGTTAAAAGCATCACTAAAAAAAATACCCCTTTTATTAATTACAAGGATGAATGCTATGAACTCAACCCAGCTTTCAAGATATGGGTTGATATTGAAGAATTTGAGTCCCTATTAAAAGAGGCAAGCCAAATAGAAACTCTTTCCTTAGATGAATTTGCAATTAGTATATATGAAATAGCTATTAGTTTATATGAGGGTGACTTTTTACCCGAAGTTTATGAAATATGGAGCGACCAAAGAAGGTTATTCTACATAGAGCAATACATCTTGGCTCTCGAAAAAGTTGCTATCTCATATGAAAAGAGACAAAAGTATGATAAAGTAGTTGAATATTGTACCCGCATAATTGCAGCGGATAATTTCCGTGAGCCCGCTTACCTTTTAGCTGTTCAATCTTATATAAAAATGGGAATGCCCGGATTAGCTATTTCTTTATATAAGCGATTAGAAAAACTACTAAAAGATGAATTGAACACCGAGCCATCCGAAAAGTTAAAAAAAATAATAGCTTCCATCAAGAATCGCAAATAGCCCCGATAACTTGGTAGCCGTCTCGCTTCTTGCGGGACGCTTTGTTTTTATTCATTTGTCATAACAAAGGTCTTTAGTCCTCCCTTATTCTCTTGTGTATAATTCATACGCTCGCCGATATAACTCATGTAGACGCCGATATAACTCATGTACGCACCGACATAACTTATGTACGCACCGACATAACTTATGTACGCACCGACATAACTTATGTACGCATCGACATAACTTATGTACGCACCGACATAACTTATGTACTCACCGACATAACTCATACACTCTTGTGTATAATTTATCCACTTTTTAGGCTATTTAGCACTTTTAATACCGGGAGTGGGGTTCGTATATGGGTAAAGGCGATTATTTTTTAGTGTCCGAGGTCGCACCTTTTGAGGTCGTACCTCTATTGTGCGGGTACAAATTTACCATCCTTAACTACCCAAAATATGTAAGGCGCCACTTTTACATCCCCATGCTCATCAAACTCAATATGTCCTATGGCACCATCATATTTTATATTTCGCAGAGTTTCAGCTACTTTATCCCGTTCCGTGTTTTTGCATCTCTCCATTGCAGAGAGCAGTATATTTGCAGCATCGTATGAATATACAGAATAAGGACCTATTTCGCCAAATCGCTTTGTATATTCGTCTATAAAGTGTTTTGCCGTAGGTAATTCCTTAACTGATGGCCCAAATGACAGATATACTCCCTCAGTAGCTTTACCACCAATTTTAATAAATTCAGGGTCTATCACTCCATCTCCGGCTACAAATATTGCCTCTAATCCTATTTCTTTCATTTGCTTAACCATTAGTCCTGCCTCCGGATAAATACCACCAAAATATATCACTTCCGGGGTTTGCTGCTTAAGTTTTGTTAATACAGCAGTATAGTCATTCTCACCTTGCACGATACCTTCATAAGCTACAACATCTGCCTTATTTTCTACATTTTTCTTAAACTCATCTGCTAATCCCTGTCCGTATGTGGTTTTATCGTGCAAAATTGCAATCTTATGCTTTTTAAGTCTTTCTAACACAAAGCGAGCCCCTACTAATCCCTGTTGGTCATCCCTGCCACAAATTCTAAATACATTCTTAAACCCTTGTTCTGTAAGTTTTGGATTCGTAGATGCGGGTGTAATTTGAATAACACCGGCTTCATTATAAATTGTAGATGCCGGGACAGAGCAAGAAGAATTAAAATGCCCAATTACTCCTACAACATCCTCGTTAGCCATTTTATTTGCTACGCTTACCGCTTCTCTTGGGTCTCGCCTATCATCACCCTTCAACATTACTATTTTCTTACCTAATATCCCACCTTTTGCATTCCACTCATCAATAGCCAAAGTCACCCCATTTATTAAATCGTAGCCCATTTTCGCCTGGTCACCCGTTAATGGACCCGCAATCCCAATCCTTATCACATCCTCTTTCTTGCATGCTGATACACAAAGCAGCAAAAGACACGGCAAATATTTTTTTATGGCCATCATTCCCTCCTAATCCGGATTATATTTTCAAAATCGTGGTTGTCAATATAAAATTTTGTGAAGTAGTCAGAATAGAAATTAGAAGGTTGACAAGCTTATATTTTAATGTATCCTGATGTATGGCACAAAAATAAATAAATAGGAGGAAACTTATGTTGAACGAAAGACTTAATAAATTAAGAGCTAAAATGGAAAGAGAAGGGGTGGAGGGAATTATTATTACCTATATTCCCAATATCTATTATCTTGTGGGGTTCACTGGCTCAAATGGCATACTTCTTATTACTCAACAGGAGGCGATTTTTTTTACCGATTTTAGGTACAAGGAGCAATGCGTAAGAGAAGTTGAGGTCGCAGAAACTATTATAATGAAAGATTCACTGCTTGATGAGTTTGCTGCCCATCCACTACTTAAATCACTGAATAAGATTGGATTTGAAGATATAACCATAAGATATGCTACTTACTCTGCCCTGAAACAAAAATTGACCAATAAAGAACTCATACCTTTCAAAAATAAGGTAGAAAAACTAAGAGAAATAAAAGACCCCGAAGAGATAGAGATTATAAGACAAGCCACCCAAATAGCGAAGGAAGTACGGAGCAGAGAAAACTTCATTTGATACGATAGTGGCAAGCGGTCCTAATGCCGCACTCCCACACGCAAGAGCAAGTAATAAGAAGCTACAAGAAGGAGAGACAGTAACTTTTGACTTCGGTGTCCTCTATGAGCATTATGCGTCTGACACTACACGGACAATAATATTAGGCGAAAATCCCAAAGCTTACGAGATATATAAAATAGTACAGCAAGCACAGGAGGAAGCGATTAAATCTATAAAACAGGGCGTCCAATTAAAAGAGATAGATGCTATGGCACGAAATATAATCACGGAAGCAGGATATGGTGAATATTTTGGTCACTCATTGGGACATGGAATAGGAATTGAGGTACACGAAGAACCCAAAGTATCAAAGAAAAGCGAAGATATCGTGCAACCCGGGATGGTATTTACCATAGAGCCCGGTATATACTTGCCAAATTGGGGTGGCGTGAGAATAGAGGATATGATAGTAGTTACAGATAAAGGAATAGAAATAATAACTAACGCACCTAAAAATCCAAAATACCTAAATACCTAAAATGGAAAAAAGATATAGCGTGAGCGATGAACTTAAAGAAAGAACTTATAATTTTGCAATAAAGAGTCTAATACTCTCCAGATTATTACCAGATACGAAAGAAGAATTATAAAAACACAAGTTGTTAAATCAGGGACTTCTATAGGGGCTAATTTGGAGGAGGCAGATGGGGCTTTAAGTTTGAATGATTTTATATAAGGTTGATATAGCATTTAAGGAGGCAAAAGAAACCAGATATTGGCTACGGTTAATAATTGATGGAAAGATAATTGATGGAGAGAAAGTAACTTCAGTCTTGCAGGAATGTGTGGAACTCATAAAAATTCTCTCTACTATAATTTACAGGACTCTTAAAAAGAAAAACTTTTAGGCATTTAGGTATTTAGGCATTTAGTTTAAAGTGCGACTATTTATAGCCATAAAGCTCCCTGAACAAATAAAGGAGCAGATTATTGACTTCCAAGCTACTATGCAAAGGATTGACGGTATTAAGTGGGTTGGGTATGAAAATTTGCACCTGACATTGAAATTTTTGGGCGAAGTAGAAGAGGAGCAAATAGAAGAGGTTATATATAAAATAAATTCTGCCATCTATGGTATCAAGCCATTTCACATCTCATTAGCCACTTTTGGTGGGTTCCCAGATTTAAGGCGACCCAAAGTTTTATGGATAGGAATAAGGGAAGGCAGGCAAATACTTATTGAAATTATGACTAAATTGAATAAGGAACTATCAGTAATAGGATTTGAAATAGAGAACCGCAACCCTGTGCCACATCTTACCATTGGAAGGGTTCGCAAAGTGCAACCTATAAAGTTGAAAATCCCGTTGAAAATCCCGCAGCAGGCGGGGCAGCAGACGGGGCAGCAGACGGGGCAGCAGACGGGGCAGCAGACGGGAAAGCAAGCAGGGTGTAAGGAACAAGAGTTTGAAAGTCACACATTCTTAACGGACACAATATATTTGATAAAGAGCGACCTCACTCCACAAGGTCCCATATACACAGACATATCTAAATGCAAAATGTAAATTGTAAAATGCAAAATTAAAAACCCGATATATGGGGAACTAAAAGTATAACTTTTACTTGACATTTTTAAGAGTAGATATATGGTATTACTTTATGAGCAATAGGCGGTAAAGGAGGAGAAGAATAGATGAAAATTTTTAATCTAAAACTTTTGAGTATGTTAATTTTATTTTTTGTCGTAAATCCAACTCTGTATTCTGATACCATAGAGGACAGTTTGAACGAGAATATTCCTAAGGTATATATTAACTGCGAATGGTGCGATATGGATTTTATCAAGACCGAAATTCAGTTTGTGAACTATGTAATAGACCGCACTGTTGCCGACATCCATGTTTTAATCACTACTCAGACAACAGGTAGCGGTGGAACTGAATATACTATTACCTTCATTGGTCAGCATAATTATAAAGGATTGGAAGATACATTGAAGTTCGTATCTGAACGATTAGCTACTGATGATACAATTCGTAGAGGTATTGTAAAATTACTGAAACTTGGTCTTATGAGATATATTGCCAAAACTCCTATTGCTGACAAAATATCCATCTCTTATGCAAAAGAAGAAAAGTCTGTCCCTACTGCTGACCGATGGAAAAACTGGGTATTTAGTATAGGGGTAAAGGGTTATTTCAATGGCGAACAGCTGACAAAATATAACTCAATAAATGGCTCATTTTCTGCCAACAGAACAACTGAGAACTGGAAAATAAGATTCTATCCTAATTATAATTATACTGAGAGTAGTTTTAAGATAAATGACACTACAACAGTGTATAGCAATTCAAAGAGTTATGGCAAAGCAAAGGTGGGGTTCTATAAGCACAACCCTTAGCGGCTCACATTATTTTCACGACTTTACCAAGAACAACTTGAGTCTATGGAGTACGCTATCGCTTCGAATGATAAAAGGCTTCTCTTTTAGCATATCTGGTTTTGCATCTATGGTACATGACCAATTGTCATTACCCAAAAGGGATTTAGCTCCTGAAGAAATAATGTTGCAGATAAAACAACTTGCCAGCCAGTATAATTACTACTTCTCAGTAGGATTGAACTATTCATTCGGTTCACTATACAGCAATGTGGTGAACCCAAGAATGGGTGGATAGTAATGGAAGGGCACCATATTTTAGGATATTAGATGACTTGCTCCCCATAAACTTTTCAGATATTCCATTTATCCACTCGGATATTCCAATTATCCGCGTCCATTTGAAGTCAGCCATCCCCAAAATAACTTTTTACTTGACATTTTACAGGATGATGAAATATAATACTAATAACAAGGAGGGAATATGTTTATAGGAATAGCGTTTGCGATATTTTTTGGTATCATAGTGCTTAGTGCAGCATTGAAAGTGCTGCAAGAGTATGAGCGTGGAGTTGTATTTAGGTTGGGTAGGTTTGTAGGAATAAAGGGACCGGGGCTTGTAATTATTATTCCATTTATTGACAGGTTGATTACTGTACCGCTCAGAGTAGTCACTTTGGATGTCCCATCCCAGGATGTCATTACACGCGATAATGTAAGTGTAAAGGTAAATGCAGTAGTATATTTTAGGGTAATGGATGCATCTAAGGCAATTATAGCGGTACAGGATTATCTTTATGCGACATCGCAAATCTCACAAACTACTTTGCGTAGCATTTTGGGACAAGTAGAACTTGATGAATTACTTGCAGGAAGAGAGAAACTTAATAAGGAACTACAACAGCTAATTGATGAGCAGACTGACCCATGGGGGATAAAAGTGTCTATGGTTGAGATAAAGCATGTAGACTTACCTGACGAAATGAAACGCGCTATGGCGAAACAGGCAGAAGCTGAAAGAGAAAGGAGAGCCAAAATAATACACGCAGAAGGTGAATTTCAGGCATCAGATAAGTTGCGTGAGGCAGCAGATGTGTTAGCGAGGTCAACAGCGGCACTACAACTAAGATATTTGCAAACACTTACTGAGATAGCAACAGAGAAAAACTCTACTATCATATTCCCATTGCCAATAGACCTGATAAAACCCCTGTTAGGAATAGGGAAATAGGGATATACTTGTAAAGCTCAAATACTGAATGCTAAATTATGCATTAAAAGATTTAGTATTATTTTAATTTTTGATATTTGATATTACTACATTACCATACCACCGTCAAGATTGATTACTTGACCCGTGATGTAGCTTGCTTCATCTGAAATCAAAAATTGCACAGTATTGGCTATATCTTCCGGAGTACCTGCTCTGGCTAATGGGATTGATTTAATATAAGATTCCTTAATTTGAGGAGACAGGTTTTGGGTCATCTCGGTTAATATAAAGCCAGGTGCAATGGCGTTGCAAGTAATGTTACGGGAGCCTACTTCTTTGGCAATAGATTTAGTGAACCCTATTATTCCTGCTTTGGATGCCGCATAATTAGATTGCCCTGCATTCCCAATAATTCCTATAACAGATGAAATATTCACTATCCTACCATATCTCTTTTTAATCATACCGGGCAGAAAAGCATGAGTACAATTAAAAGTGCCTTTAAGATTAACAGCTATAACACTATCCCAATCCTCTTCTTTCATCCGCATAAGTAGCTTATCACGAGTAATACCGGCATTATTTACAAGAATATCTATATCACCAATCTTATTTGCGGATTCTTTAACCTCATTAAAAGAAGCAATGTTCACTTTCCTAAACTCTATATCAGGGACTATCGGCTCTATTACATCCCAAATAATAACTTTTATCCCATCAGAGATAAGCTTTTGTGCAATTGCCAGCCCAATCCCTTTGCTTCCTCCAGTTACAACCGCTACTTTCATACTTGCCAAATTAAAAATCTATAATTCCTTTTTCTGCTTTTGGATATATTTTATCTATTTCTTTTTGTATTTGGATAGTCCTTGCAATAGCAGTCCCACATCCATTATAATTACATAACTCATCATATGATAAAATCCTATCCTTTCTTTCTTTAAGCCACTTTTCTAATACTTGATACCCACCTATTTGATATTCCCACATATTTTTTAGCACTTTATCAAAGTATTTTATCTTGTTTATTTCTACACGATTATCTCTAAATTCCACTTTCTCTACTCTACAATCACCCCCCTCACCCCAAAACCTTACTATTGGAGGATCTAATACTTCTTCTGGTCTTAATAAATGTAAATCTACTAATTTTTTACCCAATTTACTTATTTTATTAAAAGCAGAATAATCATTTGTAAATGGGATTCTCGGGAAATCATATTTTAAGAATTCGTCATGCTTTTTGCGATAAGTATTTGAATATAATATCCCGTAAATATAATAAAATATTTGTTCTGGCAATAATTTCTTTTTGTAACTCTTGTTAAGTCTATCAGTGATTTTTGAATCCATATTTGCACGCCTCTGCTCCTCTGTCTGTCCATTATTAAAAATATCCTCAGGATAAAGCCATAGAGGGAAAAGATAGTTTATTTCGCTTCCCCTATTAGAAATAGCACACGCTTCTATAATTATATCTGAGACCATCGCATGACAGAAACTACCTGTTGACCTTGATTGCCTTACTGTTATTATTCCCAAATTTTCTTTCCTCATATGTTGCATCACTTTTAATAAAGGACGTTCAATAACATTTTTGTTATAATAAATCCACCTTTTATCAAAAGGTCTATAAAGTATTTGTGTAAAATACTTATCCCAATTTTTATCTTTAGAAAGTTCTTCTCTCGCTTCTTTAAGGTTAAATGTGCTTGTATCTTTTAATTTGTATGTAAATCTAATTTCTTCGTCAGACTTTGAAGGATTTCTAAACATCATTATTCTATTTTTAAGTGCTTCTTTATCAAAATCTATAACAAAATTATCTCTTGAGGTAACCACACCCACACTATTAACCAGGAATATATCTTTTATACTTGGATATTTTTGATATTCTTTAAGATATTTCTCTTTTTTGGGCACAAAGAAATACCAAGGGGAATGGGGCTCTAATTCTACCCAGTTTGTAGTGTTTTTATCATTATTATTAAGCCAAGTATATTTATCTTCCCTTTTACCCCATACATCATAATAATAAACTTTGCATTTCTCTTGGCTTTTATTTTTAATAAATAATGAGATAGCTACACCTTGCTGAATATTAAACACATTTTCATCTTTAGAATTATCAGGTGTTCCCCCTTTTCTAACACTACCATGCAAATTTAGTGTATAAATTAGTTATAAATCCGATGCATCCCTCCCCTAATTGTTCTATTTTCCATTGTGCCCATCTGATAAATTTAACATAATCATCTTGTAGCCATTGCTTTCTCTCTTTTAATGGTTTACCATCTACATATTTATAATCTTTGATTAAATTCATTATCCAATCTGTCATATTAGCGGAAATACCCGAGTATGGTGGATTACTTAAAATTACAAGTATAGGGGTTGCTTTTTTCACTTCATTTGCTTTCCCTGCTTCTTCTGATAATGTGCGTCCTATTCCGGGAATAGTAGTTGATTCCCGTACTCCCGGCTCTAATGTATTGGTTAAATAAAATCTAACTCCATCGTCTTTTAAGTCATAACCTAACTCCTTTAACACAAACAACATTTTTAAATGTCCCAACGCATATGGAGCCATCATAAGCTCAAAGGCATAAAAATTTTTCAATATATGGTCTTTTACAAAACCTGAGTCACTACCTTTGCCCTGTGTATCAATAGACTCATTAACTGCTAATTTAATTGCCTCTATTAAAAATGTAAGTGTTCCCGCTGCCGGGTCTAATACGGTAACCCCTTTATCCGCAAAACCCGATGATTTATTAAATTTTTCTTTTAATAGTATATTTAATGACCGCACAATATAAGAGACAACAGGTAGTGGAGTATAATATACGCCTCGTCTTTCCCTTTCTTTTGGATTATACTTTGCAAGAAACGGCTCGTAAAAATGATATATTGGATCCTTTTCGCTTTCTTCTTGCACAAACTCTTTGCCTAACGATAATTGAGTACGAATAAATATTCTATT
>JACQXS010000003.1 GCA_016208615.1 Candidatus Stahliibacteriota bacterium
TCACTAATGCAAGTGGAAAGTTCACTAATGCAAGTGGAAAGTTCACTAATGCAAGTGAAAAGTTCACTTGTGCAAGTGGAAAGATGGATAATTCTTTGTTAGATTTGTTAGAGGTGCGAGACTTATTTAATAAGTCCCAGCCAATCGTGGAGAAGGAATTGGAATCTACCTATGAGTAATGATACTCGTGCCATTACAGTGTAGCCAAATGCCGCACCAAATGACACCATTATAAACCATATCCCTATTCTGGCTATTTTACCCACTGCTCCTTTATGCTCGGTTGAGAAGAAGAAATAGGTTAATGTAGTTATTACACCAACTAATAATACTATATTGCTAAATGTGAAGGAAGTAATCATAGTGCCTTGCAATTGTTTAAATAAGCTTGCCTGTATAACGAGAGGTAGAGAAATTCCTGTCCCTGTTCCTATTGCAAACGCCATAGGCCATCTGGATAGCCAGGCTTGTTTAGGAAAGAACCGCGAGAAATACAATAGCCCGAAACATAGAGGAATAATCAATATATACTCGTGATGTTGTAGTGGAAGTACAATTTTAGGTATAATTACATTGTGCCAGGTAAGGGCAATTGCATAGCCCAAAGTAGCACCAATAAATAATCGTTCAGCAAATCTATAAAATGGATTATCTTTATACAGGGAGGAAAAAATGAATAGCGTTAAAACTACACCTGCCCAAATCCAAATATCGTGTGTCATCTTTAAGTATTAGATACTCTTTTTTTAGTCGCAAAATAGGCAATATTACCAAGTATGATAAATAGTATCATTACTATATGCACAATGGACTGCGAATCCATTCCAATACAGGCTGTTTTTCTGCCTTCAAAGCCCAAATTCTTATTTAATAAGGTTTCATATTCTGCTGCCCCTTTAAGCCCACCTATCATCCCTACCACTTGATTAGTCTGTAAATATGGGTAAGCTTCGGGTGCCATAACTGCGGTTACTCCCAATCCTATTTCTTGTCCATATCTTGTATTTGCAAAAGCAATCCAAGGAGTAACTGAGCCAGTAAGACATACTACAAGAGCTATTTGGTCATAATTATGAATCCCTTGCATCATTGGCAGCGAATCTAATGGCGTGCCATAATAATCGGTTTCAAAAGTCTTATGTATATCTTCACCCATTCGCAATACTACAATTCCGAAACCAACAACATATGGCATAAGCACATAATCAATGCCATTTTGTTTATCAGGGAATTTAACCTTTACTTCTTCCAACATTGCTTGTGCTATTCCCACTCCCGGCATAGATAGTCCCATAAGAATAACTTTGATATTCTTCTTAAAACATTGCTGTAATATAGCAATTGCCATAGGTCCCAATTCAGGTAATGTACTGGCATCACAATTAAAATCAAGAACAAGAGCAGGTCCATTGGGTGGAATAGCATCTATTTTATCATACAGATTTTGAACAGGGGGTGAAACTTGCATAGGTAGGCCCATAGGCAAAATGAAAGGCAAAATTATACAAACAGCGGTTAGTAAAAATATCCACCGTCTATCAAGCCCTAAAATTTTATTCCACATCTCTCTTCAGAAGTCAGAGGTCAGAAGACAGAAGTCAGATAAAGGTTTGCCAACTATTCATAAGTGTATATAACATAGCGTTGACCTCATCATATTTCTGCTCTAACTCTTTGTGCTTCTCTTGCTTTAAATATCCGCAATCAATTGAAAAATCCAAAGAGTAGAAATTAATAGAAACTTGTAGAAACTAATAGAAATTTGTGGAGACGCAAATAATTTCTACTTAATTTCCACCAATATCTATGAATTTCTGTTATCTGCCCTCTGCCTTCTGTCATTTACTTCCCCCCAGCCATCCTCTTTCTATTCCGAGCAGTATTTTCAATGATGTAGCTGCTGACCCTAATGCTACACCTAACAGTATTCCTCTTTGTACTGCCATACTCGGATACATAAGTATCCACTCTACAAAATCAGGTAATTTGTGCCAGACAAGGTCTCCTACCGGCACCCTGCCAAACATTACAATTATTGCCGCAATAAGTAATACTGTTGCCTCCTTAGTTCTTGCCCTAAACGCCCTAAATGCCGCAGATGCCATATAAAAGCCAAGTAAGGCAAACATAGTCGCTTGCATAGACATGGTCAGATTCCTGTATATCTTAATGAATACAGACCCCTCTCCAATACCTCCCCAAATTCCAATAGCCGCTACTACTATAACTGCTACAATAGTAACAACCGAAAACCCCCATCCACTGCGTCTTCTTCTAACTTTAGTCCACTCAGAATGAAATAATGATTGAATTCCCAGTACTAATGCAAATATACCAATAATTATATTCCAATCTAATACTTTAGTATAAAAATCCTGTGAATACCTGTGAGGGATAAAAAATTGTATAATCATTACTATGCCCATTATAAGACATATCCTAAGAGGTACCGCTCTTCTCATTTTAGATATTAAATAAGCTTATTATTACTCTATTTCCCATCAACCCAAATATAGACCCTACAAGGATAAAAAATAATACTATCAGCTTACTATAATCTTGTCCCTTAATAGACCCTAATAGTAATGGCTCCTTAGAAATATATGCACTTGCGGCATATAGTTCTTCACCCATTATCGTATAATCACAAGCAGTAATGAAAAATGGTAGCTGTGTTACTGCATCTGTTCCTGCTATCTGTATCGCTCCGGTCATATTACCTGTTTCAGCTAATAATAATGATTCTGCATAAAACATACCAATAAATAAATTAGTTGCCGGTTTATCTCTCATCATAATGCCACACACTCCTGCGGCGTATGCAAATTGACTATCAGTTAAGAAAAACACATTGTCAGCATTATAGCCCTCAGGCCTACCCTTTTCAAGATATGCTTCCTTTACCACTTCTTGTGTAACAGTCATGACAATAGGGTCACGATTAGGAACAATAATCGGAGTACTGTATTCTGCTGTCTTTCGTGCCACCTGGGATAAAATATTCACACTGGCAATAGTAGCAATATCTGTCATACCACTTAAACCAGGTACATATAACAGTGGCTTACCCATCTCCGTCGCTCTACCCACTGCCTCATCCAGTTCATCCAGTCCGGCAATACGACGAATAAATAAGTGCTTTCCTTTTCGGGCATAGACTATAGCTCCTAATATAAGCGAGGAAAAAAGTAGCAATCCTATAAGTGTAATTGTCTTGCCCTTATGATACCATTGAGGGGCTGAAACCACTTGTGCAGAGGGTAATGAAAAATCAGAATACTCATTAGTTGTTTTGCTTCTTATTTTATATCTATATGCCAGCCCATCCTCTACTTTCGTGTCCTTAAAACTTCTGTTCCCACTAACTACATTTCCTACATATTGAAAGGTATCATTATTGGTTGCTCTAAATACTTCATATCCTACTAATAATGAATCATCTGCCGCCAACTTCCATTCTATATTTATACTTTTACCTGCATCATTAGGAGTATCATAAGCCCTTACTCCATCAGGAGATTTAATGCTACACCACAAGGCAAATATAAAAATCATACTCTATTAAAAATCAATTCCTGTTAATACTTCATTCTCTTTCACTTCAATTGCATTTGCCTGAACAGGGATATGCATAACATAATACTGCTCTTTTCCGCTTGTCGGAGACCCCGAAGCAAGCGGGGTAGAAATATCTTTATACCATTTATTAGAATTTCTAATATAATATTTACCCGCTTCAAGCCCTTGAAGTGTATAACTATTGTCTTTTTGGACTTGGGATAACTGAACAATATGACCGCTCTCGTCATATGCAATTATATCAGCAGTTGATGCCTCGCTTACTTTACCTTTTATCTGACACATTCCAACAGTAACACTAATATCTACATTTGTTGCTTCCCAGCTATCAACTTTAACGATAGAAGTTTTGGGGTCATCAAATCTTCTGCCCCCACCAAACCACACACTTGCGTATTCAGAATTTGGAGAAAAAGCACATATCTTGTATTCACCAGGAGCAAGTCCATAGATACGATAACCGCCACAAAATGTATTCTGAGAAATATTTACGCTGCCTGTATTGATATTAAAAGCAAGTAACTTAAACTTCATCTCATTGCTGGACAACAAATTACTATTCAAGAATACAAATCCCTCAACCCAGCCCGCCTTTTTGAGCGTAAAATCTATGTTAGAAGTATTATAGCCACTATTAACCTTAATTGGAGTTGATGCTCCATAATACTCACTGATATATGAGGAGCGGTTACGAGAACTAAAAGAGCTTATTCTTAAAATATACTCCCCCTCAGGAAGACCACCTATTTCATACTTACCACCACTATAATGAGTTTCAGCACCTGAAAGAAGTGGTTCACCACGACCTTCACCACAGAGTGGCGTCTCATTTATAGTCGTAGGATAAACCTCTACATCAAACTCATCTATAGGGATGCTATATTCATCTTTTACAGTTCCCGAAATCATACCCCCCACATTAGGATGAAAATCAATATCCAAAACCGTATCACCAGTAGAGAGGTTGACTTTAGTGGGATAATACTCCATCCCGTATAAACTACCCTTAGTCGGAGAGAGTTTAACTGTATACTCGTCAGCAGGTAAGCCATAAAGCTCATAATGACCTGTGGAATCTATTCCTTTTTGCAGAGACTTGTCCTTACCTATTACTTGCACCACCATACCCGAAGGGAATTGAATGTTCCCTTCCGGTAGGATAACAGCTCCACTTATTCCACCCCCACCCAAGCATTCAAAATCAGTAAGAGTAATAGTGTCAAGATTACTTTCTACAACACCTATACTATCCCAAAAATCTATCCTCTGTCCTCTGTCCTCTGTCTTCTGTCCTCTGTCTTCTGTCCTCTGTCTTCTGTCCTCTGTTAAATGAGCCAAAAACCCACCTACCCAACCTTCCGGTTCTATTTTAATCTTATACCTGCCGGGTTCTATACCTGTGATTAAATACTCTCCTAATGAGTCAGTATATGAAAAATAAGAGACATACAAATTCTGTGCCGAATAAAGCATAAGAAAAAATGGATTATTCCTAATTGGCTCTCTATTACTCATATCAATAATCCTACCCCGTATAGTACCACCCTTTTCTAATAGAAAATTTATCGCCGTGACCGGCTCAGATGAGGTTATAGAAATTAAGCCCGCATCCCGCCAATCGTAGGCACTTTTATAATATTCACCAGCATACTTTTGTGCCGTACCATAGAATTCGCCTGACCGAATCTGGAGAACATATTCGCCAAAAAGCAAATTACGCATCGTGTACCTTCCATAAATATCGCTCTGTGAATAGTTGACAGGATAACCATACCTATCATACGCTATAACCATCACACCCGGAATAGGAGTCTTGCCATCTATTTCGTAAATTAGACCCTCTATTACACCGATATTTTTGGGCTTGAGGGGTACAAGTTCAGGCATAATACCTACCTTTTGGGCACATCCATAAATAAAAATAACCATCCATAACTTATAATAACTTTTCATTTATACTCGTAATTTTTTACAAAAAGCTACTAACGAAAGGCTTTGAGATGTCACTTTATCTTCAAAGTAAAAATCATCCATCGTAATATCTTGGGGTAGTTTTCCAACAATCAGTTTTCTAACGGGTTTCTTCATTATCTCCGGTATATATCTCCATAACTTTTTAAATACAGGAGAGGTATCCCCTCCTGTACGAATCTTATCGTATGCAGTTACCTTTTCAGACCCTGACATACCAATAATTCTTACATCACTAAATCGTTGTAGTAATAGCTCTCTTAAAGATATTTCATCAAATTCTCTTATATGTTCAGGATTCCAAGGTTTCCCATCCACTCCTCTTGCTAAACGATTTGGAGTAGTTAAAATCAGCATACCTTCGTCTGATAGCAAGTAATGTGCTATTTGTAAAAATTCTAATGGCTCTTTAATATGCTCTATAAACTCTCGAGCAATAATTACATCAAAATAGGCAGTGGGGAATTTATGTTTCAAGTTAAACGCATCTATTAATAAAAACTCTAAATTATCTTTTTGATAAAGATTGCTCGCTGTCTCTACTACCTTTTTTGAAAGATCAATGCCTATTGCTTGTTTAGCCTTCCAACTCATAAGATAAGAGCCATATCCATATCCGCATCCAATATCCAATACGGTTTTACTTTCAACATAATTTAAAAAGTATTTGTAAGATTTTATGCCACCTAAGAAAAAGAATTCACCAAAATTCGGAGGATTAGGAACTGAAATCCCAATCTCATCTATAGTAATACAATTCTGTGATTGTGTTATTTTATTAAGCATAATTTTTTAGTTACTGTATAATTATCCATTTGTAATTTACAGAAGTAGATACCTGCTTTTGCACGCTTCCCATTATTATCAGTTCCATCCCATACCACTTTGTGGAAATCACAATTCCCACTTGTCCCGACACGAAACGGGTCGGGAATTCCCAAATCCCAAGACCTGACAAGTCTGCCTGATAGATCAAAAATCGTCAGAGAGACCAGAGACTGAAGACCAGAGACTGAAGACTCTGCTTTTAATCCTAAGTCTTTAGTCTCAAGCCATATGTCTATAGTCGTGCTTTTAGTGAATGGATTTGGATATATTTCTAATTGTGATTTTTGTGTTTCAATCTTTGAATTTTCCTCTACCCCTGAAGGGCCATCTGCATCTATATCTATTAATTCAGGGTAAAAACATTGGTGTGCATCAGGAGTACACCATCCGGACCTCTGTGTCCATACTGGATTAGTTATAGTTCCTGTATTTTCATGAGAAGTTGCCCAACCCGAGCCGCCACCTATTATATCTACATCTTTATCTCCATCTAAATCACCCAATGACAGTTCGTCCGGTTCAGGCAAGGGAACCCATACTGGTTTTTCCTGCCAGACTGGATTAGTAGAGGAGCCAATATTTTCAAAAGCTTTAACTTGACAGCTATTCCATAGCCTGACCATAAGATCATAGTCCCCATCGTTATCTAAATCCGCATAAGAATGCCCAAGATTATCCTCATTAATGTATATATCCCATGCGGGTACTCTTTTCCAAGCACAATTAGCAGTGTCTTTATAAAACTTAATAGTATCATGCTTTGTAGCACTTAATTCGCATTTGCCATCACCATCTATATCTACAAATTTAGCCCAAAATATTTCATCCATATCAGGGGGATTAAAATCCCACTCTGACTTCCTTTGCCAGATAGGAACGGTATCACATCCTATATTCTCAAATGCTGTTATAAAGTCACTGGCCCCATCAGTAACATATGCATCATAGTCTCCATCATTATCCAGGTCGCAGAAACTTGCGTGAATATAGGTGCTATCCGGATAATGAACAATATCCCATGCTACCTCTCTTTGCCATACTCCCGCAGTGCCAGTATTTATCCAGCATTTGCAGCCCATAAACACATCTAAATCAGCATACAAAGTCCCAGATATAGTTATTATTATAGCAAAAACCCATACCTTATAATAGTTTTTTCTTTTAGTTTTTAGCACTTGGAATAAATATACTCATTATTTCTATCTTGTCAACTATAATTTTTTCTTGTTAGATAGTATAAAATTAGATGCTTGACATTTAATAAGTTTGACCTATTATCAAGATTGTGTGTTATCTAATATGAAAAGACTAAAAACTTTCCTTGTGAGTGGTGCGAGGCCTAATTTTATGAAAATCGCCCCCCTATTGAAGGAAATGAAAAGGTATGCGGATTATTTTGACCCTCTCATTATTCATACGGGCCAGCATTACGATTATGCACTTTCGGAAGTTTTCTTTAAGGATTTAGAACTCCCTTCGCCGGACATATATTTAGGAATAGGTTCCGGCACTCATAGTGAACAGACAGGCAAAATAATGATAGAGTTTGAAAAACTACTACTTAAAGATACGCCTGATTTAGTAGTAGTGGTAGGGGATGTAAATTCTACGATTGCTTGTGCTTTGGCGACTATCAAATACCGCTGTACTATTAAGGGCAGTAGGAACACCCCCCCGCCCTTAAAAACCCTACTCCCCCGAGATGTAAAATCTACTATTAACTCTTTGGACTATCCTCTCATTGTTCATATAGAGGCAGGATTAAGGAGTTTTGACCGCACTATGCCAGAGGAGGTTAATAGAGTGTTGACGGATGCAATTTCTGATATGCTATTTACTCCTTCACCGGATGCAGATGAAAATTTATTAAAAGAAGGCATAGCAAAAGAAAAAATATACTTAGTAGGCGATATTATGGTAGATAGCTTATTGGCAAACAAAGATAACGCCCAAAAGTCTGATATCTTAAACCGACTTGGCTTAAAAGAGTATGCAGTTTTAACTCTACATCGTCCGAGTAATGTAGATGCCAAAGATACCTTATTAAAACTCCTCACCCCGCTAAAAGAAGTAGCACAAAAGATTCCTATCGTTTATCCGGCACATCCGCGGACACACAAAAAAATAATTGAATTTGGGCTATCGGATTATTTTATAAAATGGAATGGTGACCCAATTAGCCAGAACGGCTTATATCTACTTGAGCCACTCGGATATTTAGACTTCTTATCCCTTGAAATGAGAGCTTCCTTTGTGCTTACTGATTCAGGCGGAATACAAGAGGAGACCACAGTTTTAGATATACCTTGTTTAACTTTACGCAATACTACTGAGCGACCCATTACTGTTACACTTGGCACGAATATATTAGTCTGGAATGATTACAAGAGTATTATATTAGAGGCGGATAAAATTTTGACCGGCGAGCGTAAGCGGTATCAGGGATATAAATTATGGGACGGTAAGACTGCCCAAAGAATAGTGAAAATTATGCTTGAGCAACTAATACCGATAACCGAACACCGATAACCGAACTATGAGAACAGCAGTTATAGCTATAGGAGGGAATGCTATCCTACATCCTGAACAAAAAGGGACCAAAGAAGAGCATTATGCAAATCTACAAATTACTTGTTCACATTTAGCTCTCCTTATACGAGAAGGGTATGATATAGTACTTACACATGGTAATGGACCACAAATCGGTAATATTGTGCTACAAAATGAACTTACGAGCAATAATGTTCCGCCAATGCCATTAGATGTATGTGTTGCAGAAAGTCAGGGTGAGATGGGCTATTTTTTACAACAAGTATTGACAAATAAATTAAGAGAAATGGGAATAGATAAACAAGTAGTCTCAATGATTACACAGGTAGTAGTGAATAAAGATGACAAGGCATTCAAAAATCCTACAAAACCTATAGGTCATTACTATACAAAAGATGAAGCCCTACGACTTATGGAAGAAAGGAAATGGCAAATGGTAGAAGATATTTCGCGTGGTGGATGGCGAAGAGTAGTACCTTCACCCAAACCCATAGATATTGTGGAAAAAGAAGCTATTATGCGACTTATATTTAGTAGTAAAAGCTCTCCAATAGTAGTTATAGCTTCTGGTGGCGGCGGTATTCCTGTAATCCAGACTGAAAATGGATACAAAGGGGTAGAGGCAGTTATAGATAAAGATTTAGCTGCAAGTATATTAGCAACAAGTATTGAGGAGGAATTATTTATTATGCTTACCGATGTACCAAAGGTAGCATTAAATTTTAATACCCCTCAACAAGTTGAGTTAGATAAGATGACACTTTTAGAGGCAAAAGAATATTTATCACAAGGTCATTTCCCGCCAGGAAGTATGGGTCCCAAGATAGAAGCTGCTATATTATTTTTGGAACACGGAGGCAAGGAAGTAATTATAACTACTCCTGACAATCTATTAAAAGCAATGCAGGGAAAAGCAGGAACCTATATAGTTAAATCCCAAAATCCAAATCCTAAACAAATACCATTCTGATAGGGTAGGTAAAGCTTTTATGCCTTGCCATATAAGAGCAAAAATTGATTTGATGGGGCATAAAAGCCCCCATCTACCTTGCAGATAAAGTAGATATGCTTGGACATAGACTTATACATCTCAAAAAAACAGACTTAAAATAAACCCCCGGCAGCACCTACTCTCCCGTGCCGTTACCAGCAGAGTACCATCGGCCTCTGAGGCTTAACTACCGTATTCGAAATGGGAACGGGTGTTACCCACAGAGAATAGCTGCCAGGGACTATTTATCATTCTTTTTTACTATTTTACTTATTTTATCTATGATTAACTTAGCACTATCCGTGCCTTCTTTTATTACTTTAACACTTATTGCACCACGATAATAGCCTAATATGTGTAAATTTTCATATGCTGTATCTAATGCAGATTTTATTTTCCCATCGTGTACCATATGTTTGTTCAATGCTTCCCAATATCCTTCTATTGATCTTGGCAGAGCACGGCGTTCTACTCCTCTTGACACCAAATACCCGTCTATCGCCACTAATGATGCTAAATAAATAATAGCACTCGCTTCTCTGACGGGTTTTTTATCCATATATCTCTTATATTCTATTTTGGCATCTTTTAATCTATCCAACCCATTATTGTAATATCTATATGCTTCAACAATAAACTCATCTATACTACCCAACTTATTGCGATTTATTCTCATCTTTTTTTATTAATAGGGATTTGTAGTTCTGTCAAGATATTTTATCATCACATTCTTCATTATTTTTTTCCCTTTCCTTTTTCTTTCTTTTCTTCTGGTTCTATTTTCTTTTCTTCTGTTTTCACTTCTTCTACTTTTTCTTCTGTTACAGTGGGTGCTTTTTCTTCCACTTTTTCCTCTACTATTTTAGGTGCAAAAACTGTAACAATAGTTGCTTCCATAGAGGTAATAAACCTACCTTTTATTTGTGCTAAATCCTTCAAATGTATAGAGTCGCCTAAATTAAGCATAGAGACATCAACTTTAATTTCTGCAGGTATATCATTTGGCAAACATTCAAGCTCAACTTCTGACATTATTTGTTCCAATATACCATTCTTTTTAACAATAGATTCGGCTCCCTCAATAACTATTGGTACTTTTACCTTAACCTTTTCTCCGCGATGTAGTTTTTGAAAATCAATATGTATAACTTTGGAAGTAGTCGGCTTAATTTGTATTTCTTTGATTAACACATCTATCGGTTTGTCAAGCTCAAGAGTTAAGTGTTCACCTCTTTTCAACAAATTAGCTGTCTTTGCATCAATCTGAATCAGATTACACTCTTCGCCTCGTCCATATATTATAGCGGGCACCTTACCTTCGGCGCGCACTTTTCTTACGCCGCCTGTCCCTTTTTTACACCTAATTTCAGCAGTTAATTTCATAATAGATTTTAATTATAAACACGATTATTTTCATTGTCAAGTTTTTTTATGCTTCTGTGATTAAATAAGCAATGAACTAATTGATTCGCTTCTATGAATTTGTAAAATTGCCTTCCCAAGCAAATTAGATACAGATAGCACCTCTATCTTTGAAGAGGTTAAACCTCTTGCACATTTAAGCGGAATAGTATCTGTCACGAACATCTTCGAGAGAAGCGATTTCTCTATCTTTTCATAAGCCGTATCTGCAAGTACAGGATGAGTACAATAGCAATAAATCCTATTGGCGCCATCCTGTTTTAACGCAACAGTAGCGTTCACAATAGTTCCACCTGTACTTATTATATCATCAACAATGAGTACATCTTTACCATTTGCCTCGCCTACTACCTTTGTTACATACGCTTGGTCAGGTGCAGGTCGCCGCTTATTTATAATCCCAATTTGCAAATCACCCATCCGCCGCGCTATTCCTTCAGCTCGTTTCGCTCCACCTACATCAGGTGCCACGATAATTAAATTATCTATCCCTATTTCCTTAAAATGTTCAACAATAACTGGCGTAGCATACAAGTGGTCAACCGGTATATCAAAAAATCCCTGTATCTGGTCGGCGTGCAAATCCAATGTCACTACTCTATCAGCACCCGCTGTAGCTATAAGATTAGCTACCAGTTTGGCAGAAATAGGGACACGAGGCTCATTCTTTTTGTCCTGCCGTGAATAGCCAAAATATGGAATAACAGCAGTTATCCTTCCCGCGGAAGCCCTATGTGCCGCATCTATCATCAATAATAGTTCAAATAAATTTTCCGCCGGCGGATAGGTGGATTGGACTATAAAGACATCTACACCCCTAACATTTTCTCCAAGCTTTACTTGTACCTCACCATCTACAAATTTATTTACAGTTGCTTGGGATAATGGCATATCCAAGTACTCACATATCCTTTTGGCTAATACAGGAATTGAATTACCCGTAAATACCTTTAATTCATTCATCTACACCTCCTCGTATGAAACTGTTTGCACTCATCCTAATAGATATTTGTCCATCGGGACAATTTGCAGAAATATAAAATAGTCTTATTTCATCACCTTTTGATACCTTCACAATATGTTTAATTGTTTTCATAATGTTATTCATCCTTAATTTGCATTACGCCTAACAGTTGTTAGACGAAGGAACGGGCGATAATTCTAGCTAAGTTATTTATAACTCCCATTCTTCACGAAATACTTTATTAAATTCGCGAGCAGCACGGATAACCGCAACTACTTCAACATTGTCCTCTTCTATAATTCTGTAAACAATCCTGTATTTTTGGTAAATGACTTCTCTAAATCTATAAGCTTCAAGTTCAGGCACAATACGACCACATTGTGGCATTGTCTCAAGTTTTTGGGTTGCTTTGATGAGAGACTTAATGAAACGAGTTGCATATATTTTAGAATCTTTGGCAATATATTCATATATTGCTTGCAAATGATTGCTTGCTTTTTCTGTCCACTTTATTTTGCCCATTTTCCAACCCTTTCAAGAAGTTCTTCCGTACTTAATACCCTTCCTTCTTCCGCATCTTTAAGTCCTTCGAGAACCTGAGCAACAAAGTCTATTTCGTACATTATATCTTCAATAGAACATCCATCGGGCAATTGTTTCATAGTTTCAATAACGACTTCTTTTATTGTACCCATCAAGCACCTCCTGTTATATATCTATGGCTCAGGGGGATGGACTTGAACCACCATTCTTGGCTCCAAAGGCCAGTGTCCTACCATTAGACGACCCCCGAACCCATTCATTCCATTCAGGGTGAACTCACAATTCTCACTTTATACTGCGGAAATAAGAGTTCCAGATTATCTATTTTTTCAAATATCCCATAAATGCAGCTTCCACTACCAGATACCGAAGCTCCCAAAGCTCCTAAATCTAATAACTTTTCCTTTATCTGTTTCAACTCAGGATACTTTTCAAACACCACTAATTCAAAATCATTATGCAGTGTGCAAGCCAATTCCCTAATATCACCCATTTTAAAACACTGCTCTAATATCTTAAAATCCCACTTCTCTTTTGTCAAGTAATTTCCTATTTTACTATAAGCCCACTCAGTAGAAATAGGGAAATTGGGATATACTAAAGCAACCCATATTGGCTTTGGTAAATGGGGCAGTGGGGTTATGATTTCACCCCGTCCTTCTACAAGAGCCGGCACTCCTCTAATAAAAAATGGCACATCGGACCCAATTTTTAGTCCCAATGCCAACAATTCTTCCTGCTTCAATGGATAATCAAAAAGTTCATTCATTCCCAATAATATTTGTGCGGCACAAGAACTACCACCCCCAAGACCTGCACCTATCCAAATATGTTTTTCAAGTCCTATCTTTATTCCAGATTTAATATGCGTCTCTGCAAAAAAAAGTTCAGCCGATTTGACACATAAATTATCTCTTCCATATGGGGGTAAATTTGATGTAAATTCAACCCCAGCACTACATAGAGCAAGTTTTATGGAATCATAAAAATCAATAGGTAAAAAGATACTTTGTATATTGTGATATCCATCCGCTCTTTTGCCTATAATTTTAAGTCCTAAATTTACCTTAGCGTAAGCTTTTAACTGCATATAGCAATGGCGTCAATTTCTATTTTCACATCTTTTGGTAATCTTGCTACTTCTACTGTGGAGCGGGCAGGTGGATTTTGCTTAAAATACTCACCGTACACTTCATTAAAGCTTTCAAAATCTGCTATGTCTTTTAAGTAGACCGTAGTTTTGACTACTTGATTTAAATCTAATCCCCCTGCTTCTAATACTGCTTTCAAATTCTCTATCACCTGCCGCGTCTGTGCTACTATATCATTACTAACGACTTTGCCACTATCAGGGTCAATAGGTATCTGACCTGATGTAATTACTAAGCCGTTAATTTTTATTCCCTGACTATAAGGACCGATTGCCTTAGGTGCTTTATTTGTAGCTATATTTACTCTTTTCATAATTTCCTCCTCTATCTCGTATAACATACTCCAAAACTAATGCAAGAAAAAACTTGCATTCCTAAAAATAGATATTAAATTAAATCAAGGAGGTAAGAGAAATGAAAATGTTCACCGAACAAGTTATTGATATAGCAATGGAATTTATGAAAAATAAGGCTAATTTTCCATGGCCAAGACTTGAGGCAATTACTTCTATAGAAGGAACAGAAGAAGAGAAAGCCTGCTGGGAAGTATTGATAAATGTGGGAGTAACGCAAAAACAAATAAAAAAGGTGCTAATAGATGATGAAGATGGAAAGGTAATAAAGTATGAATAATGTTCTGGCAACATATTTAAAGACGAGAGACCATTATTTTTTGAATGCCCAAGAATGTATTAAGAAAAAGGAATGGCGGAAAGCTTCTGAATTACTTTGGGGCACCATTACCCAGTCGATTAAGGCATTGGCTTCAATTCATGGAATTCGTATATCTTCACATAATCAATTTTTTGGATATATGGAAGGGATTAGTCAAGAGACAGGAGATAAAGAATTTTATATATTATTTGATGAGCTAAATAACTTGCATAGAAATTTCTATGAAGAGGTTATACCACCTGCAAGTTTTCCAATAATTTATGAAAAAACACTGTGGTTTCTTGAGAAAATAGACAATTTGCAGAAAAAAGTATCTCCTGATTAATTCTTATCCCAAAATAATATGAAGTCAGGTTTTGTGGCTATAGTTGGCAAACCCAATGTAGGCAAATCTACTCTGCTCAATCGTCTCTTAGGCACAAAATTAGTTGCCGTTTCTAATAAACCCCAGACTACAAGGCATAATGTACTTGGAATATTGAATGAGCCAGACTATCAAATTATATTCACAGATACGCCCGGCATATTTAACCCCACTAACAGTATCCAAAAAGTTATGGTCAAACAAGCCCTATTATCACTAAAAGATAATGATATAACTATGCTCCTTGTAGAGCCATTTACAATGGAAACCGAGATGATTAAAAAGATGGAGCGTGCTACTATACTTGTTATCAATAAAATAGACCTCCTGAAAGATAGGAAGCTATTACTACCATTAATAAATAAATATAAAGAGTTTAAGTTAGTGCAAGAAATCGTCCCTATTTCTGCTTTGAATGGCGATGGCATAGAGGGGTTGAAGAAAGTAATTGCTACTTTTTTACCTGACCAAGAAGAGCCATATTATCCGACAGATATTTTATCAGATAGGGATGAGAGATTTTTTGTCTCAGAGCTTATACAGGAGAAGGTATTCGTATTCTATGGTCAGGAAATTCCCTACGCTACCACAGTGATGATTGATGAGTTCAAAGAAAGGGAGCAGGGTAAGTATTTTATCCGCGCTACTATTTATGTAGAAAGGGCTTCGGAGAAAGCTATCATTATCGGAAATAAAGGCGAGGCAATCAAGCGAGTAGGCACAGAAGCACGCAAAGCCATAGAAAAATTGATAAATCATCCCGTGTATCTGGAGTTATGGGTAAAGGTACGAAAAGGATGGCGACGCAACCTGCAAGATATTAAAGAATTTGGATATGAGTAAAGCAATTAAACTTTTAGACTTTTAGACTTCTATGTTCCTCCATCGTTATATTGTGCGTGAACACATTGGACCTTTTATCCTCGGTCTATTTACATTTACATTTATACTCCTGATGAACCAAATCTTTTTACTTGTGTGGGATATAATAGGCAAAGGTATTAGTCCCGGGATTGTCTTTTTTCTACTTTTACTTTATTTGCCTTCTATAATAGCACTCACTATTCCGATGGCAGTAATGGTATCTTCTTGTATGGCATTTGGCAGATTGGCTCAGGATATGGAAATCACAGCCATAAGAGCAGCGGGAATCAATCCTTTACTCCTAAACATTATGCCCATTGTATTGGTCGGACTACTTACTTATGGTATGGTATTGTTTAACAATCACCTTTTACCCGAAGCCAATCACAAGTTAAAAAATATTATGCTTGATATAGCACAAAAGAAGCCCTGCCTAAGAATCAGACCACTCGTTACGATGGAAGATATGCAAGGATATGATTTGCAAGTAGGTGCCGTTGATTATAAGAAAGCTGAGATTTACAAAGTTAAGCTGTTTGACAAGATGACAGGAAGGGAAATTTTTGCCCGCTCCGGCTTATTCTATTCAGATAGTACTAAAATTACGCTATTATTAAAAGATGGTGAACTCCATGAGCCGCTTACGGATGGTAGATATAGGAAGATGGGGTTTGATGAGCAATATATTTATATCCCGATAGATGCCCAAACTATTCAAAGAGACCGCGAATACCGTGGCGATAGAGAACTATCTGCACAAGGACTGAAACAAAAAATACAATCCGTAATAAAAGAAAATGGCGACAATAGATATAAGAAACGAAAAATAAATAGCTTACTTGTTGAATATCACAAAAAGTATTCTATCCCGTTTGCGTGCCTCGTATTTGTTATACTGGGCTGTCCCCTTGCTATTAGAGTAAAAAGAGGTGGCATAGGTGCGGGATTTGGGCTAACGCTTTTATTCTTTATCTTTTACTATGTCTGCCTTATAGGCGGAAATAGGTAATTACCCACATATTCCAATTTTTTTGCTTGACTTCCTTTTTAAAAGAGTTAAACTATTAGTATGAAAGAAGCGTTGACTTTTGATGATGTATTACTTGTACCTAAAGCTTCTTCTATATTGCCGACACAAGTAGATGTGAGTAATAAATTTACCCGCCACATCTCTTTATCTATTCCAATAGTTTCAGCGGCTATGGATACTGTAACCGAATCAGCAATGGCAATTGCATTAGCAAAAGTAGGTGGAATTGGCATTATACATAAAAATATGCCCATTGAAAAACAGGCACAAGAAGTAGAGCGGGTTAAAAGGCACGAATCATGGATTGTTAGTTCGCCTATTACTTTAAGTCCTGAAAATCCTTTATCAGTAGCTTTTGAGTTAATGCAATTACATAATATATCAGGCTTCCCGGTGGTAGATAGGAAGGGTAAATTAGTCGGTATGCTTACTAAAAGGGATATAAGATTTGAAAAACATTTATCTAAACCGATTAGCAAATTGATGACTAAAATCAATCTTATCACCTGTAAGCCTGGGACTTCGCAAAAAGAATCAATTATTGTTTTAAGCAAACACAAAGTAGAGAAACTACCGATTGTTGATAGTCATGGGATTCTAAGGGGCTTAATTACCCTAAAAGATATTACTAAAAAGGAAAGCTCACCTTTATCTACAAAAGATAGCTTGGGTAAGCTGAGAGTAGGTGCAGCAGTTGGAATAGCTAAGGATACGCTTACCCGTGTGAAAGAACTTGTTGCCGCAGGGTGTGATGCTATTGTCATTGATACCGCACACGCACACTCAAGTTATGTGATAGAGATGGCGAAAAAGATAAGAAAAATACTTACTGATACTGAGCTTGTTGTTGGCAATATTGCAACCGCAGAAGCTACAAAAGCACTTTGTAACCTTGATATAGATGCTGTAAAAGTAGGTATTGGAGTAGGCTCAACCTGTACAACACGAATTGTTACAGGAATAGGGATGCCACAACTTACGGCGATTATGGATTGTGCTGCCGCCTCATCCGTTCCCGTAATTGCAGATGGCGGGATTAGGTGGTCAGGGGATATAGTTAAATCTATTGCCGCAGGTGCGTCAACTGTTATGGTCGGTAATTTGCTTGCCGGAACTGACGAATCGCCGGGTGAAACTATTCTATTTGAAGGCAGAAGATATAAGCAGTACAGGGGAATGGGGTCCATTGGAGCGATGGAAAAGGGGTCAGCGGATAGATACTTCCAACAAGAGGTATCCAAAAAACTTGTCCCCGAAGGTGTAGAAGGCAGAGTCCCTTATAGAGGGTATGTGGCAGAAACTATATTCCAATTGATTGGGGGATTAAAGTCGGGTATGGGATATAGTGGGGCAAAAAATATACCTGAATTGCAAAAAAAGGCAGAGTTTGTTAAAATTACGAACGCAGGACTAAAAGAATCTCACCCATATTCTATAACTATCACCAAAGAACCACCCAATTATTAGAACCTCTTAGAATTTTTAACAAATAAGACTTACTTTATTGAATAATTATTTTTTATATCTCTGGCTTTGAGCTTCTACCTTGACATTAGACGATTTTGTCCTTGTCATTCTGAACCCTTCACTTGTCATTCTGAACGGAGTGAAGAATCTCTATATTGTTCAGGGCAAGCTCCGTGAAGAATCTCGTAAATTAGCATCAATCAAGGCATCGAGAGTTTTGTCAACTTAATTATTCAACAAAATAAATAAGACTTGACTTTTTAAGATATTGTTTTACATTTCATTTACAAGGAGGTGTAAATGGCTAAACGACATCGTTCAGCTATGAAGCGTGTAAGACAGGATGCGAAGAAAAGAATAAGGCATCGCAAAACAAAAACAGAAGTAAAGGTGGCGGTTAAAAAAGTAAGAGAAAGTAAGACCGCTGAAGACTTAACTAAGGCATATTCGGTCATTGATAAGGCACGCAAAAAAGGCGTACTACATCGGAAGACGGCGGCTCGCAAAAAGTCAAGACTCGCTAAATCTACAAATAAGGCAAAAACTAATATGGAGAAAAAGGGAGTCCAAAGCTCAAAGCCAAAAGCCAAAAGCCAAAAGTCCAAAGCCCAAAGCCCAAAGTCAAAAGTCAAAAGTCCAAAGCCAAAAGCTCAAAGCTCAACTTAAATATAGCAAGATTTGGATTTATTCCCCTCTTATAGAGGGGTGTCCCGTTGAAAATCCTGTTGGAAATCCCGCAGCAGGCGGGGCAGCAATCGAGAATAAAATCGGGACAGGGTGTTTTTTGATTTAGACCCCTCACTAAAGGGTGAGGTTAAGCAAAGATATTTTAGAATAGCAGAAGTTAAGGAGGAATAGTATGTACAAGTATGTAATACTTTTACTTATAATAGTATGTGATTTAGAGATAGTGAATGCAAATGGAGTTAGTTTTGGTCTTAGGGGAGGCGTAATTTCACAGACCTTCCCAGAAGAGCAAGGAACTGAACTTTGGCCCGCTGCTATAGGTGGATTAGTAGAATTTAAAATACCCAACTCTGCATTAGCTGTGAGAACAGATATAGGGGTTGGATTATATCAAAAAGAGCAAAATGGAATTCGGACAACTAAAACAGATGTCCAATTAGAAGCTGGCGGCAAATACATATGGAAAATATCAAGCTCAGAGACCGCTGTGTATGGAGGTGAAGACCCATATAGGATGGGAATATCAAATGGATTAGCAATTGCTATGCATCTATATAATGTTGAAGAAAAATATGCTGACTCCGTGGTTAAGTCTCCGGAAACAGGAATTGGATTACATCTATTGGGTGGCGTGGAATACTTAATCAGCAGTTACATCTTGTTTGCAGAAATAGGGTGGGGTAATATTTTGCGGGGTGACTTTTTTCAAGAAAAGCAACACTGGACACAACTAACATTTATGGGAGGAGTAAGATTCTAATTATGGCAAAGAAAAACATATTGGGAATAGTGGGTAGCCCACGCAAGGGTGGAAATACAGATATACTTGTTTCAGAGACGCTCAAAGGTGCGGGCAAACAAGGAGCAAGACAAGAAAAAATATATCTGTCTGACCTACAAATAAGTCCATGTAAGGCGTGTGCAAAATGCATTGATACCGGCAAATGTGTCATAGAGGATGACTTTCATATAGTACTTGAAAAAATAAAGGAAAGTGACGCAATAGTTTTAGGTTCACCAGTGTATTGCAGAACGGTTACGGCACAAACTAAACTCCTAATAGATAGGATAGAGGCAAGTCAAATTATTAAATCCTATACTCCTGATGGACGGGCTCGTTTTTTATGTCGGCTCAAAAAGTATCAAAAAGAGTATGCTAAACAAGGAATGGTTATTTGTATAGGAGATTCTTCATCAAAAGATATATTACAGCAAACAGCTGATATAATGCATTGCTTTATGCGTGATTTAGGAATCAAGGTTGTAGGACAAATATTAGAGAATAAGTTGAGCGAAATAGGAGATGTCTATAAAAATAAACCTTTACTTGCACAAGCAAAAGCAATGGGAAAAAGTTTGGAGCGGGCGATGGGAATTGAACCCACGACTTTCTGCTTGGCAAGCAGACGTTCTACCGCTGAACTACACCCGCACTGATAAACTATAATTATCACCTAAATGAGATTTGTCAAGTAAGAAAAATGCACAATATAATGAGAAAAAATATGCTATTAGAAATTGGAACTGAAGAAGTGCCTGCAGAATGGCTCAAAGATATTGCTACTCAACTAAAGGATAAAATTTGTGCTCTGCTTAAAAGTTATGAAATTAGCTACGATGACTATGAGTTATTTTATACACCAAGGAGAATTGCGGTAATAATTAAAAATGTTGCTACTGAACAGAATGATAAATATGTTGAAATTACGGGACCCCCCAAAGAAGTTGCCATTACTAATGATAACGATTGGAGTGAAGCGGCTATCGGATTTGCGAAAGCACAGAGCATACCGGTAAAGGAACTCAAGTTCAAGCTAAAAGGGAAGAAAGAAGTTGTCAGCTGTGAAAAATTAGTCAAAGGAAGTAAGACACAAAGTATTCTTAAATCTAATCTCTCTCTACTTATATCAAAGATTGAATTCCCAAAGTCTATGGTCTGGGAGATAACAGAAGACAGAAGACAAATATCAGAAAGATTTAGGTTTGTGCGTCCTATACGCTGGGTAGTAGCTTTATTTGGCGAAACTATCATCCCATTTGAAATGGCAGGCATAAAAGCAGGATCAGAAATATCTACCTCTTAGAGAAAAGGATGGAAGTTTAGCCTCTTATTTTATAATTGTTGCAAACACAAAAGATGGAGATATTGATAAAATAAGAGGGGGGAACGAAAGAGTTCTACGAGCCAGGCTTGAGGATGCTGAATTTTATTACAAGGAGGATATGAAAATACGGTTAGAAGATAGAATAGAAGAACTAAAAGGAGTTACATGGCAGGAAGGGCTGGGTACATTATACGATAAGAGCCAAAGACTAATAAAACTATCTAAATACATAGCAGAAAAATATGTCCCGGATGTAGATTTAGCCCTTTTGGAAAAGGCAGCTAAACTATGTAAGGTGGATTTAATGACCAATATGATAAAAGATGGCAAGGAATTCACCACACTTGAAGGTCTATACGGAAGTATATTAGCTGAAAAACAAGGGGTAGAGCATTTGGTTTCTTTGGCCATAAAAGGACACTCTTCACTCGTAATTCCCACTCTTGTTGGCGAGCCGGAAACAGTAGTATTGGCAATTACAGATAGAATTGATACTATAGTCGGTGCTTTTTTGTTGGGTAAAATACCAACAGGAAGTAAAGACCCACTTGGAATAAAAAGAGCAGGAAACGAACTTATAGATATCATCATAAAAAATTCTATATCCCTACAAATAAAAGAGTTAATAGAGAAAAGCATTGAGGGATATATGAAACAAGCAGAGGTAAAAGAGAGGATATTAGAATTTTTTATCCAGAGGGGAAGGAAGTATTTAGAAGACGAAGGTATCAGGTATGATATCATAGATGCAGTGATAGGAGTTCCAAATGATGATTTAGTTGACTTATACATAAGGGCAAATATGCTAAACGGACTAAAAGCAAAGATGGAATTTGGGACATTGGCTACATTAGCCAAGAGAGTAAGAAATATATTAGAAAGTTCAAAATCCAAAATCCAAAGCCCAAAATGCAAAAAAGAATTGCTAAAAGAACAGGAAGAAATAGAGCTATACGAGAGATTAATAGCAGGAGAGAAAGATTTTGAGGCGTATCTTAATAAAAGAAAGTATAATAAGACGGTAGATTGGCTAATTACATTAGCACCGGTGATAAATAATTTCTTTGATAAGGTGCTGGTAATGGCACCGGAGGTAGAGTTGCGTGAAAATAGGATTGCTTTATTACATTATTTGCATTCTTTTTTTTATAAAATAGCCGACTTCTCTAAAATCGGGTAGAAGGGACTTTTCAGCCAAAGGATGATGAGCCTCTGGCTCATATGCCCCGTTTATATTGTAGGAGCGAGTAGATGATTCGCCCAAATACCTAATGAAAATATTACTCATAAATTGGCAGGACAGAAAAAACCCTTTATCCGGGGGAGCTGAAATTCATATACATGAGATATTTGGTAGAATTGCAAAGTGTGGACACGAGATTACATTTTTGTGTAGTTCATTTAAAGGGGCGGAAAAAAGAGAAATAGTAGATGGGATGGAAGTTTTAAGAATTGGCAGGCGGAGTAATTTTAATTTTTATGTCCCGTTTGCCACGCACACCCTATTAAAAAATAATTACGATATAGTAATTGATAACATAAATAAGATACCCTTTTTTACCCCATTATATGTCAAAAAAGTGCCTATATTAGCTATTGGGTATCACTTTTTTGGTCGCATCATCTATTATGAGACTAACCCACTCTTTGCCTCATATGTTTATTTCACAGAGAAATTAGTGCCTAAAATTTATAAAACCGAAGTATTCTCTGTAATATCAGAGAGCACAAAAAACGACCTAAAGGGGGTGCCGGACAATAATATTCATATAATTTCACCCGCTATAGCACCTGAATATATGCCTGCAATGGATAAGAAATCAACTACTCCTCTAATTGTGTATGTAGGAAGGATTAAGAAATACAAGTGCCTTGACCTGCTTTTACATTCTATGAAAACTATAATATCCGAGGTCCCAAATGTAAGACTGGATATTGTAGGGACAGGTGATTATATTACATATTTAGTTAAGTTATCCGATGAACTAAAATTGAATAATTATGTTAATTTTGTTGGCTTTGTCACTGAGCAACAAAAGATAGAGATTTTACAAAGTGCTTGGATGCTGGTTAATCCATCCGCCAAGGAGGGGTGGGGAATTACAAATATTGAAGCCAATGCTTGCGGTACACCAGTAGTAGCAAGCAATTCACCAGGATTAAGAGATTCGGTAGTTAATGGGGAAACAGGATTTTTAGTTGAACACGGCAATGTTAATGAATTGGCAACTACAATCGTAAAAATTATACGAGACACCAAATTAAGAGAAATACTATCCCAAAATGGTATAGCGTGGGCGAAAAAATTCAGCTGGGATAGTGCCGCTCATAAGACCATACAGCTTATGGAAACTATTATTCAGAGCAAGGAAACTAATACCCTATAACTTACGAAATTAGCCCCAAATCCCAACCAAATTCTACTTTCGACACCCAATAATATATGTAGTTAAAAAGAACAGCCGTTCCTATTTTTGAAATAAGAACGGCTAAACTCTAAGAATTTACTGCTTTTATATCTTGCAGATAATCTCTATGTAGGAGACCCTACCTTCTTCTATCGCCTCCGCCACCGCCTCTTCTGCCTCTACTGTCGCCTCCACCTCTTCCACCTCTTCTTTCTCCTCCATATCCACCACCCGAACCTCCGTACCCACCCGAACCTCCGTATCCACCCGAACCTCCATATCCACCACTATCTCTGCTTCTAAATTCAGGCTTTGGGCGAGCTTCGTTAACTACAATGGGTCTACCGGAAAATTCATAGCCATTAAACATCTCTATTCCCTTCGCGGCTTCCTCATCGGTTGACATCTCCACAAAACCAAACCCCTTACTTCTGCCAGAGAAATTATCCGTAATTACATTTACAGATTGCACTGTTCCCGCTTTGGAAAACAGTTCTTCTAACTGGCTCCCTGTTACTTCATATGGGATATTTCCCACATATAACTTCTTCCCCATCTCTCTCCTTCCCTATTCGGCAATGAAAGGCTATGAACCCAAGCTTCCCACCCCAGAATAAGTAATTTTTCTATATCTTGCATAAAATATACTACCTTTATCTCTTTGTCAAGTATTTTTTTTAATTTTGTCCCTAATCCTACTTTTAATTTGACAATCATTCAATTTTTATATATTTTACAATTAAAGGGGGAATAAATGCTGAATCCAAATATATTTAGAACATATGATATAAGAGGGATAGCGGATGTGGATTTAACAGATGAAGTAGTTCATCAGCTTGGCTGTGCCTACGGAACATATCTAATAAAATCAAATACCAAAAATCAAATACCAAAAATTGGAATTGGTCAAGATGTAAGACTTTCTTCTCCGAGAATAGCTAAAACTCTTATTGAGGGAATATTAGGGACAGGTGTTTCGGTGATAGATTTAGGAGTTGTTCCTACGCCTGTGGTTTATTTTTCTGTGTTCCATTACAACTATGATGGTGGGATAATGGTCACAGGTAGTCATAATCCCGCAGAATACAATGGTTTCAAGATTCTCAAAGGCAGAGAGACTATTTATGGCAGTGAGATACAAGTATTAAGAGACTTAATGGAACAAGGTAAGTTTATCAAAGGCAAGGGCGATTTAACCTCCTACAACCCTATCTCTGACTATCTTGGCTTTATCAAGCAAAAGATCTCTGTGTGTAGTGGTAAAAAGATAGTTATTGACCCTGGCAATGGGACTTGCGGTCCTATTGCTACTGACTTACTTCATCAGCTTGGATGTTCTATTAAGTGCATTAACTGTACCCCTGATGGTAATTTCCCTGCTCATCTGCCCGACCCTACTATTCCTGCATATATGGAGGAACTGATAAAGGAAGTGCGGGCTTCGGGTGCTGACTTTGGTATCGGGTATGATGGTGATGGTGATAGGATTGGCGTCATTGATGAACTGGGTAATATTATTTGGGGTGATAAGTTGCTGGGCTTGTTTGCCAAATATGTGATAAATCGGCACCCCGGTGCACCAATAATATTTGAGGTAAAGTGCTCTGATGGGTTAATAGAGCATATAAAATCGCTGGGTGGTAGACCAGTTATGTGGAAGACAGGTCATTCACTAATAAAAGCAAAGATGAGAGAACTCGCTTCTCCACTGGCAGGTGAGATGTCGGGGCATATATTTTTTGCTGATAATTATTATGGTTATGACGATGCTATATTTGCATCTATTAGGTTATTGGAGATAATGGCAAATGAAAAAAGTCCTATTTCACAACTTATAGCTGATATACCGGCATATTATTCTACCCCTGAGATTAGAGTAGATTGCTCTGATGAAATAAAGTTTGAGGTAGTAAATAAGCTGATGGCGTACTTTAAGTCCCAATACCCTGTTATAGATATAGATGGTGCAAGAATCCAATTTACGGAAGGATGGGGACTTGTGCGTGCCTCAAATACTCAGCCAGTGCTTGTTTTGAGATTTGAAGCCAAAAGTGAAACGCAATTAGAGAAAATAAAAAGCGAAGTAATAAATAAATTAGATGAGATTCTGAAATCGGTGTAATAATTTAGTTTCCTAAACTTTAGAGTACAAAAACTTTTTGGGGCTTCAATGTTTATTCTTTATATCCCTCTACATAAATACTAACTACATAGTCTTCAAGAGACTCGTTCTCTCCCAAACCATCTAAAATAGCCCTGCCTATTGGGTCTTTTGTATTTGAATCTACGCAGGCAGATGTACCTTTGACTGTAATTTTTACATCTTTTAACCCTGACGCTTCAACTATCCTTTTATACTCGTCAACAAGTATTGCCCCTCCAACACAACCTACATAAGCTTCAATGCTCTCCTGAATCCTATTAGGAAGTTCCTTAAGAAGGGCAATATCAGAAATCGCTATTCTCCCACCAGGCATTAGAACCCTATGAACCTCTTGAAAAACATTTATCTTATCAGCCGATAAGTTGATAACACAGTTGCTTATAACTACCTCAACCGAGTTATCTTCTACTGGTAACTTTTCAATCTCGCTAAGTCTGAACTCCACATTTTCAACGCCATTCTTTTTTGCATTCTTTTTTGCTTTCTCTATCATTTCAGGCGTCATATCTATCCCGATGACTTTACCCTTTGGTCCCACTTTAGTGGCAGACAGAAAACAATCAAACCCAGCACCTGAGCCAAGGTCAAGAACAACTTCACCTTCTTTGAGGATGGCTAAGGCTGTTGGATTTCCGCAACTCAAAGCCAAGTTAGCTTCATCCGGGATAACTTTTAGTTCTTCTTCTGAATAACCAATAGATTTAGCAAATTCTTTAGTGTCTGGACCACAAGTGCCGCATCCACAACCTTCTTGCCTTTGAGCAATCTTGCCGTAGGCTTCTCTTACTATTTTTTGTGTCTCTTTTTTGTTCATTTTTGCCTTCCCATATTTTTTAATGTTGTTTGAATAAATCAAGGAAGCGGTCTTCGTAGGAGTCGAACAGATTCCATTTATCCAATTCCCTTTTCAATGTATATGCTTTATCTTTGTCCTGCCTTGCTTCTCGGAATAGTCTTTCTATTTTTTGTCGCACAAAGTTATTTGATGTGCCAAACTTTCAATATCCTCGACATTTTACCAAGCTCTTGTTATGCAAAGCCAAGTTATCCGTCAAACGAACTCCATCAACTTTTTCATTCGTCCCGGTTGCGCCCAATTACAAGTCCCTTGCATTCTCAATGAACTCAGATATTCCTGAATGAGTGGATTTGTCAACTTGTCAAGAACTTGATTTGCTTCTTGCAAACTTGAAACACCGATGTAAGCATTGAGTGATTGATTGCCTTGCCACGAACCAAAATAATTATCGGGGGGCAAAATTTTTGGAGCGAAGATGCTTTCACCAAATGCTTTCCACATTATTTTGTAAGAAGCAAAACTATATTCGCCAATTCCGAGTAATGCCCACCAGAAACCTTTATTTAGCCAAATATTGATAAAAACGCCTTTTCTATTTTGTAATATTGTTTGATATTTTGAAAGGTAATTGAATAATCCCTCCTCTTGTTTGAGTGTTGCAATGTCTATCGGTTTTCCACTGGCAAAGTGTGGAACAAGAATTAGTTTTTCAGGTTTAGGATTTTGTGATGTGAGTGTTGTTGATACAACGAGAGGGTAAACATATTTTCTGTTTACTATGATGTTATCTCCCAGCTTATTTTTCAGACATACCCTTTCCTCATCTAAAATTTTGTATGAGTTGAAAAAGAAAATATCCTTTGCTCCGCAAGGGTTTATTCCTTGTCGTGGCTGGCAATATTTTGGCAAGGAAATTTTTTGAAAATTACTTAACCTGTTCTCGGCTTCTTCATTGTCAAAAACTGTTAGAGGGTCGGTAAGATTAAATAGCGGTTTTGCTTTGTGAGTTTCCCAGTTATCATTTTTTAGGACATGATATTTAATAGGAAATGCTTGCTTTTGATTTCTTTGAAAATGTGCAATACCATATCTCCCTAAGATGTTCTCAAATATTTTCTCTCCATTGAAATCAAAAATATCCTCTACCAAAAAATCAATTCCACGAACTTTGTAATTTCTAAATTCCTGGTTTGCTCCATCATTTTGAAATATGGAAAGTGGCAAAAAGAAAATTGCCTTACCGTTTTTATTGAGGTTGGAGTGAAGAACTTTAGCAATCACCAAAGTTGCGATATCTGTTCTTGCATTGCCCAACAATAAATCTTTTTGATTTCTGACTAATCCAAAATGAATAAAAAGAGGCTTGATTCTTTCTTTGTAATCCTCGTCCAAATCTGTAAAGTTCACCCAAGGCGGATTACCAATCAGTAAATCAACTCTGATTTCTTTTTCAAGAAAAAAGATATCACCTTGAATGAAATTATCTTTCGGAAAATCAATTCCAAAATTTTCTGAAACCGATTTGTAAAAATTATCTACATAATAAGGATTTAATTCAATGCCGTAGAGTCGATTGATTTTTTCTTGAGTTAATTCAACTCCTTGTTTTCTTGCAATATGTAGAAATACTTTGATAAAAACGCCCTCTCCCGCTGTTGGGTCTAATACTGTTGCTCCGTTCAGCCACTCTTTGAAGAAATGTTTTTCAACAAGGTTGTTTGCATGCTTTATAGGAGTAAAAAAAGCACCAAACTTTCGCTTGTAATTATCCGCGAGGAAATTTGAAGTAAGTATATCCATCTTTTTTAAATTGAAGTATTGCGTTTTTTCTAATTTCGGCATCCCTGCCAATTCTCTCGTAATGCTTTATAGCTAAGTCACAGAAGATATCAAAAAAGTTATGGTAGGTTCTATTCCAGTCCAACTCATTCCACATTTGTTGAAGTGTATAGTTAAGACGGACCTGCCCTGTTCCTAAATTTTCAATTCTGTAAGTGTCTGCCGGGAAGGTATGAAAAGGTGCAACTCTGATATATTCAATGTCTCGGAGATTACTACCCTCTTTAGCTTCGTTGTGTCCGAATTCAATAATCATAAAAACACCTTTATCATTTGCAAGGTATTTCAATAGATTACTCACAGCACAAACACCTCCGTCGGAATATCTCTGTTTATCTAAATCCTTTGTCTTAATGTCCAAACCGATAAATGTTTGTGGAGTTCTGAAAGCAAAATCAAAAATCGTTCGTCTACCCGGGATAGGAACTTCTTCATATCCAAGGTTTGTACAGATATTAAACCAGTTAGTTTTTATCTTACTCTCAATGAAAGCACCGAACGCTCTCGAATCTTCTCTTTCACTAATACTAGATTGGAAGTCAGCAAAGAGGATTTCAATTTGCTCTTGAACAGATTCGGATAGTCGTTTGAAATTTATTTGTTCCATATTGTCGTAAGTTAATGTTGTTTGAATAAATCAAGGAAGCGGTCTTCGTAGGAGTCGAACAGATTCCATTTATCCAATTCCCTTTTCAATGTATATGCTTTATCTTTATCTTGCCTTGCTTCTCGGAATAGTCTTTCTATTTTTTGTCGCACATATATCGGAATCTCCCCCGTTTGTTCAGCAATACCTAATGGGGGATTACCTAATTCTTCTTGTAGCCTTTCCTCTAATTCGGTCATCTCTTTTTCCATTCGCTCTATTTCCATATCAAGTTTTGTAGTATCTATCTTTATCCCCAATATGTGTTCAATTACTTTAATTATAGCTCTTGATGCTTTGGGATTAGGTATATTTATCGCATACAAAGGCATAGTCGCCAATAAACAGGCTGCCGGGACTTCAATTTCTCTTGCATACCCTAATAAAAGGCCATTTAGTCCAGATATTTCGCCCCGTTCCATCACTTTCAGTTTGTACTCTCTAAATAATAGGTCCCGTAATATGGTAGTAGTTGCACACCCATATACTGTTGACGGTTCATCGTGGTTTATTGGTAAAGGGAATGCAGCACCCGTAAATATTTTAGATACCTGAAACTCTTTTATCAATTTAATTATCTGCTCCATTAAAATAAGTCCCGGCTTATCGCGTATCTGTACATCTCCTTCCAGTATAATTAAATCTGGGTGCTTCCTATAATAGATAGTCTGTTTTGGGGGAGCCGGTAGTTTTAGCATCCCCTTTTCAACAATAACTCCATCAGGAACTACAAATGGTGATACATCAATCTCTGCAAATAGTTCAGCTTTTAACTCTTTCCTCAAATACCCTGTTGCAATCAGCGATACATTCCCCATTCCCGGCCATCCCGCTATCATAATCGGACGATGGAGATTTATCTGCTGATATATTTTTAACTCCATTGATATAAGCTGTTTTAACTTAATATGAGGGTTGCCCTTCTAATAACCGACCACCGATACCGAAACCTATTATTTGGGTTTAGTTGTGCCGTAGGTTCTTTTGTAATCTTTTTGCTGCAAGTTAGCCAATGCAGTTCTTGCCGATTCTTTCACATCCTCTTTTTCATCGTTATGGGCAATATATTCTAAAGTCTTCTCTGTCCTTTTATCCAATCTTGCTCCCATAGTTACGCAAGCTAAGTATCTAATCTGCCAATCCGCATGCCTTGAGAACAGGAAAATCTGGTCATAAATCGCATCTGCTGGTAAGCCACCACAAGCTTGGGCAGCTACAATTCTGATTTCCCAAAACTTACGCGACTCTTTCATTATTCTGTAAAGCGTAGTATCAGCTCTCGGGTCACCAAGTTGACCGAGTGATATTATGGCGCTTTTTGCCACCATTGTCGTGGAATCATCCACAAATTCTAACAATGCCTGTACAGCAGCTGGGTCGCAGAATCCTAATTTCCCTAATCCCTGTGCAGCTCTTGCGCGAACTATTGAATCAGGGTCTTCAAGTGCTTCTACGAGTGGAAATTGGGCAGAAGATTCGTGCACCTCTTCTAATCTTCTTATGGCATATAACCTTGCACCTCTTTTGCCTGAACCTACTACTTTAGAAAGCAGAGGTATATCCTTCTTGACATTAAAAAATGAATCAAGTGCCGTCTCAGCGAATGGCCGTGTCTCGTCCGGCTCTAACAACTCAATAATGATGGGAATAACATTGTTATCTTCATCAATCAGTGTTCGTAGTGCTTCGGAGACTGCATTCCGTACTTCATTATCCGGGTCATCAAGTGTAAAAGCAAGACAAGGAATAGCACCCGGTTTATCTCCTATTTGTGCGAGAGCAGTGGCAGCGGCTATTCTGCACAGCGGCATATCTTCGGTCGTATGGTCTAAACGATTGCAAAGATGTGGCACTGCTGCTTCTGCACCCATCTTGCCTAATGAATAAGATGCCTCTTCGCGCACTTTGGCACTGGCAGTATCACCCAGTACGGATATAAGCGCAGTTATGGCACCAGGGTCATTAAGTATGCCTAATGCTTCGGCTATTCTTGCCCTTCTACGCCAATCAGTATTAATATCCCGTAGGGCTTGAACACAAATTGGTAATCCCGCAGGGTCTTTGAGCCGTGATAAAGCTTCTGCTACCGCATATCTTACCATAGGATATGGGTCATCCAATACTTTGCGTAATGGGCCCCTCGATTTGTTATCGCATAGTTTGCCAAGTGCTTCCGCTACATACATCCTTACCTTTGGCACCTCATCATTCAGTGCCGTTATTAAGTCAGGCACAAATTTACAATTCCCCGCATCCCCCATTATCTCTGCCGCCTCCCATCGCTTTTGAGGAATACCTTGCTTCAAATCGTGCTTGTATTTTGCGAGTTCCATCTCGTCATACCTGATTTCCTTCATCTTATCCCCAAAGGCAAGCACAGGCAAACTCAAACAAAGAATAAAAAATAATCTCTTCATCTCCCCTCCTCTTTGCATAAATTTATACCCCTATAAACTATCTTCCACCTCTATTCTTGTAGAAACTTACATATAATAATAGAGTTAGTAGAGCTTACTTAACTTCACAAATTCCGCCAGCTGCAACTATTCTTTTAGCGATTGCTTCTGCCTCGTCCTTTGAAACTTTTGCCTTTACAACACAAGGCGCACCTTCAACTAATTCTTTTGCCTCTTTTAGTCCAAGGTCAGTAACCTCTCGCACTGATTTAATCACTGGGATTTTCTTATCCTCAAATGATTTTAAGAAGACATCAAATTCCACCTTCTCTTCGGCTGGCTTTTCATCAGCAGAGGCAGCGGCGGCAGCAGGTGCTGAAGCCACCGCAACCGGTGCTGCTTTAACACCAAACTTTTCCTCCAATCCTTTTATAAGTTCAGAAAGCTCCAAAACCGACATCTTCTCTATGCTCTCAATTACCTTAACCTTTGCATCTACCTTAACTTTTACATCCTTTTTTTCTGCCATTTTAACTCCTTTCTTCTTTTTCTCGGTTATCCTTTATTTGAACCAATACTTGGGATAAATTCGTTAAAAGTGATTGTAGCACCTGAATCAGCCCATAAAAAGGTGAATTAAGATTAGCCAAAAGTTGTGCTACTAATACTTCTCGCCCAGGAAGGGTAGCAATCTCTTTAACTTCATCCAAAGAAAAGCTACGACCCTCAAACCAACATCCTTTTATCTTGAATTTAGTCTCTTTTTTCTGTAAATTAGTTAATAGTCGCGACCCTACTGCTAAATCGCTTCCCATACATATTCCCACAGCCCCTTCCATCCATTCATCAGATATTGGGATTTCTAATTCCTCTAAAAGGTGCGAAAAAATAGACTTCTTCATCACCCGATAAGATAAAGAATTAAGACGCAAATTTTTACGCATCTCCCTCATTGTTTCTACGGGTAAGCCAGTAAAATCTGTGAACCAAAATCCTTTTATATCAGATAAAGTATGCTTTAATTCTTCAACTTGTTTTATTTTGTCTGCTACTTTCAATTATGCCTCCTTACCTTTCAATTAAGCGTCTTTATGGATATGAAATCATATTATTATAGTTTTTTAACATAGTTATACTCATTGTCAAGCAAAAAATCTCTTTTTGACTACTCCTTTTTTTAATTTGTTGATTTTACGCTTGTATTTTAGGGATAGTCAAAAAATCCCCTTATCTCACACCTCCCATTTTTATTATCTTTACTGGCTTATAGCCCTTTAACTTCACAAAATAAATACCTCTTGGTAAATCCTTCCCTATTTTCAATCTGTCATTCTGAGCGTTAGCTCTGTCATTCTGAGCGTCAGCGAAGAATCTCTCTTCTTCAACTAACCGACCCATTATATCATAAATCTGTATTCTGTTCTCTGTCCTCTGTCCTCTGACTTCTGTATATTTAACAAACGGATTAGGAAAAACTTTTAACTCTGAACTCTCAACTCTTGACTCTTTTTCTTCTACTCCGCTTGTAATATGACGAAGTATTATGAGTCCATCATAGCTAGCTCCCACATATATCAAGTCTCCTTGTACATAGACATCTAAAGCGTCTCCTCCCGGCGGATTATAACTTGCAAGCAAAACCGGGATATTTGGATTTGATATATTAACAACTCTCAGCCCTCCTTCAACACGTCCAGTGTCAGCATCTATATACATAGTTGAGAGATATGCATAATTATCTACTATATATATTCCCACAGGAGCACCCGGGGTATAGCAGTTACTTAGAATGAAAGGAGAAGATGGATTTGAGACATTAATAATATATAACCGACCATCTTCCCAACCTGCATAAACAGAGGGAGCACCTACATACGCAAAAGTATCTCTGACAAAAATATCTGTACCACCATGACCGGAAATTTTACAAACACCAACAGGAATTGGAGTAAGAGGGTTTGAGATATCAATTATTCGGACACTATCATAACAAGCGAAATAAGCATAAGAACCCACAACATAAACACCGTAGGCATACCAGTTAGTGTGATAATTTCCAACACATCTAATAGTATCTGGGTCAGAAACATTTAATATTAACAGCTCACCACTACGAATATAATTAGTATCAACACAACAAGATATGAAGGCGAGAGTATCAACAATTTGCACATCTGTTGGTGAATGACCCACGGAAATATCATATCTACCTCTCAAGGTAGGTGCAGTAAGGTTAGATATATCCACAATTTGCAAACCATTCATATTCTTTTCAATTAAGTATACATAATTACCTAAAATGTATAAACTCGTAACATCGTCTCCTGTTAAGCAATTATTCACATAATAGGGTATAGCAGGGTTGGAAACGTTCACAATTTGTAAACTGGAATTATCAGCAATATATGCAATAGTATCGACAACTACAACATCCATAGCGTACCCGGGTGTATTATAATTCCCAACCCACACAATTGAATCCGCTTGTGCTTGAGATAAAGAAAATATAAGAAACAAAGAAATTAAACTACTCAAAACTACCCTTCCTCTAACTTTTCTCATTTCACCTCTTTGTATTTTATACTATATTACATCCAAAACTTAAAAAATCAAGCAAAATATATTTGACAGAATGAAAAAATGGCATATATTTATCTCTATGGCTTCAACTCTTTTATTTGGCACAGCAGGTATCCCTTTATCAGCTATAGATAGAAGCACAGAGGTCGGGATTAAAGAGATTAAAAAACTTGGTCTCGGCTGTATGGAGATAGAATTTGTTAGAGGTGTCTATCTGAGCGAAATTAAGGCACAGGCGGTCAAGAAGGTTGCGGCAACCGAAGGCATAGCGCTTACAGTTCACGCACCGTATTTTATAAATCTCTCTTCCTCTGAAGCCCATAAAGTAATTGCTTCCAAGCAACGCATTCTTGCTTCTGCCCGTATAGGTGCAAAAGCAGGTGCAAAATCAGTCACTTTTCATCCCGCATATTATGGTAATAAAAGACCCAAAGAAGTATATAAAGCAGTAAAAGATAACTTATTAGAGATAACCACAACTTTGCAATCTGAGAATATAGAGATAGATATAAGACCTGAAACCACAGGCAAAGGCACACAATTTGGTACCTTGGACGAGATTATTTTATTATCCCAAGAAGTGCCAATGGTCAAGCCCTGTGTTGATTTTTCACATGTTTATGCAAGAGGAGTAGGCAATCCGAATTCCTATACTGAATTTATGAACCTTTTAGAAAGAATAGAAACTAATCTGGGTCAAGCGGATATAAAAGATATGCATATCCATTTATCCGGTATCCAGTATGGGAATAAGGGCGAGTTAAAACATCTTACTATCCAAGATTGCCCAGAGTTTAGGTATAAGGAATTATTACAAGCCCTGTCTGACAAGGAAGTTTGTGGAGTATTGATTTGCGAATCCCCTAATCTTGAAGTAGATGCGATTATTTTTAAGCAAATATATTCCGCCATACAAAAGGCGGATGAGCCTCTGGCTCAGAAGAATTAGGAAACGAATGATATTTTTAATCTTTTTGCTGACCACTAACACGGATAGTCTTGTTAAGTATTATTTAGACATAGGGCAAATTGATATGGCTGAAAAGAGTTGTAATTTATGTGATACTTTTTTACTTGCCGAGATTGCCTATTTTAATTACAGGTATGGGCAGGCAGTTGAATATTATAACGCCGTAAGCCCTAATTCAAAATACTCTAATGACGCACTTTATCGGCTTATGCTGATTAAAAGCAATGAGGAAAAAATACTGCAATCTTATACTACTGCAGAATTATTGTGTAGAAGCAAAGAATCTGAGCGTGGCATACAAGAGTTGAAAAAACTGATTGCACAAGGAGGTTTAACCTCAGATAGTACTACGAAAAACACTATTACTACTTGGGTCTATCTACTACTGATAGAAGTGCTACGAAAATCAAATAACTTTGACGAAGCCATAAAGACAAGCAAAAGTTTTATCTCTCAGTTCCCTGATAATGATAAGCTACCCCAAGTAAAGTTAAAACTTGGGTCAATCTATGCTACTATGGGAAATAGAGAAAAGGCAAAAGAAATATATAAAGAAATTATACTTCGACATTCTACTTCTTCCATTGCCCATATAGCACGAGAAGAATTAGATAATTTATGACAGGAGAAGAACAATGAGCGGTATTTGTGGATTTTGGAGTTTTAAGAAAGCTTCAAACATAAATTGGAATTTATCTATACAGGAGATGATTAAAGTAATTAGCCATCGTGGACAAGATGATGTGGGGACTTATTTTGGCAGTGTCGAGCAAATTGGACTTGCTATAACTCGTCTATCTATACTTGATTGTCGTAAGGGCTTATATCCACTTCATAATGAAGATAATTCACTCTACTTAATTCTTGATGGCGAGATATACAATTTTAAGCCCATAAAGGAGCGATTATTAAAATTGGGACACAAGTTTTATACCGAGACATCAGAGGAGATAATTTTACATCTTTATGAAGAGCAAGGTGCTTTCCCGCCAAATCCTCCGCCGAAGTGGGGCAAGCGGGATTTCGCAGACTCAACTTTCATAAGCGAACTAAATGGGAATTTTGCTTTCGCTTTATGGGATAGTAAAAATAAAACACTCCTGATTGCAAGGGACCGACTGGGTATAAAGCCCTTGTATTATTGGATGGACAAGGATAAACTACTATTCGGGTCTGAGATAAAAGTATTATTTGTTGATAGTAGTGTACCCAGAGAGCCGAACGATGCTATAATTTATGATTTCCTTGTAACAGGGGTGCACGAGCATACTGAGGATACATTTTTTAAGGGTATTAAAAAACTCTCACCCGGCGAATATATGATAATAAGTCAACACGAAACAAAACAAAACAAATATTGGAACTTGGAAAATGTAGCGGAAGGCTTTAGCCTCCCATTAGAAAATGAGTCAAAAGTAATCTCTAAATTTTCATCTTTATTTGAATCATCCGTTAAAATACGGCTGATGGGAGAAGTAGAGATAGGCACACTTTTATCAGGTGGAATGGACTCAAGTTCAGTGGTAGCAATACTTAACAAATTACACTCTACCAATGGATTAAAAGCTTTTTCCAGTTGCCGCGAAGACATAGCTCTTGATGAAAGAAAATATATTGAACCCCTCGCACGATTATGGGGACTTAATAGTTGCTATAATTTTCCCACAAGCGGCGAGCTTTGGGCGGGTGTGCGTGACTTTATTTACGCCCAAGAAGAGCCTGTCCGGGGCGCCAGCACATATGACCATTTTTCTGTAATGAAGATGGCGCACGAGCAAGGGATAAAAGTATTATTTGATGGTCAAGGGAGTGACGAAACTCTATATGGCTACATAGCATATTTCCCACAATTCTTATGGCAGATTAAATATAATATACCTAAATTATTCAAAGAACTCATTGCCGGATATGATTTAGTAAATTTTGCTATCAGAGAAAGATTAGTAGGTAAGTTGGAGACACAAAAATTTCTCTCACCCGATTTTGCTAATGAGTTTAGGGGTAGAGAGCATCAGATTTGGGATGAGCTTTTTCCTTGCACATTAGCCCAAAAATCATACTACGCTATTACAAAATATAGTCTGCCATTCCTACTCAAAGAAACTGAACGCAATGCTTCTGCTTTTGGGATAGAAACACGGATACCTTTTATAGATAACGAACTTATAGAATTCTCTTATTCTCTGCCTTTGCAGTATAAGATTAGAGATGGATGGACCAAATGGATATTAAGGCAGGCGATGCGTTCTTTACTGCCCGATATTGTACTAAAAAGGAGAAGAAAAGTAGGCTTCGGTACTCCAGAAGCCCGTTGGCTTAAAGAGTTAAGTCCACAAGTAAAAGAGCTATTTGAGTCAAGAGAATTTACTTCCCGTGCCTTTTGGGATGCAGGGCTTGTAATTAAAAGATTTAATGACTTTTGTGCAGGCAAGATAGTGCAGCCGGATTTATTTTGGCGCCTTATATTTACCGAAATATGGTTACGAACATTTTTTACTTGACAAATCTATAATTTTAGCTAAATTAATATAAGATGAGTATGCTTTTGTGTATATTCCAAATTTTATCTGCAACGGAAGTAAAGCCATATTATGTTACTGAATTTCCTTCAAAGAACGGAGAGCCGGTTGATTATGTAATTATAACTACTGATAAGCTTGCACCGGCATTTGACTCATTTGTTGATTGGAAGGTAAGGAAGGGCGTAAATTGTGTAGTTCGCACAGTTGAGTGGATAAACAAAAATTATCTCGGTTGCGATACTCCTGATAGGATGCGTAACTTTTTGCGTCACGCACACTCGGAATGGTTCACTAAATATGTACTACTTGGGGGTGATGTTTCCGAGGTTCCCATCAGACATATTCGCACTAAAAACCATTATCCTAATTATTATGAAATAGCTACTGATATGTATTACAGTTCACTTTCGGGTAGTTGGAATGCCAATGGAAATGAGGGTTGGGGTGAGGTGATAGTTGATAGCACTACATACGATAATGATTTATTTGTGGGCAGATTCCCTGGGGTAACCCAAGAGGAAATAGCTACTGTAATTAACAAGACCCATTTATATGAGCGAGGGTCGCTTGGTTCTACGGAGTATAAGAATAAATTACTTTTTGTTGCCGCTTCCATACATAATGAAACTGCTGATGATATAATTGTGCATTGTAACCAGATAGCGAGTAATTTTCCAGATTATTTTGATGTTGATATTTTACACGATACTCTTTCGGATACAATTCCTCTTTTTGATACTCTATTTCCACCCCCTACTCTTTCAAAACAAGCATTTATGGACTCTTTAAGAAATGGATATGGTTATGTGTATGTAATAATTCACGGTAGTTCAAGTCAGAATTGGGATTCTCCTTGTGCCATCAATCGTATAGATGCAGATACTTTCTACTCCCCTTGGACTTTTATGTCTGTGGTAAGCTGTTATGGTAATTGGGTTGATGTAGATTGTCTTTCGGAGCATTTTATGTTAAATCAGCATGGATGGGCTTTTAGCTTTAGGGGCAGCAGTAGAGTGGGATGGGATTCACAGGAATTAGGGTTTAACGACTATTTTTATGCTAAACTTTTTGCCGATGCTACGGGTGATAGTACTACTGAAATCGGTAAAATAGATATATACGCAAAGTCTATGCTGATTCACTCTTTCTTTTGGTACCAGGATACTGTACTTGTAGAACGCGATAATAGTGCCAGAGATACTTATTTTTCTTATCTTTTGCTCGGTGACCCCGGGTTACGATTGTGGACTAATATTCCCAAAACTTTAAGTGTTGAATTCCCTGCTATTTGCGATGTCGGGGTTGGAGCGTTCAAGGTAAAAGTGAAAAGTGGATGTTGCGCGTATCCTATCAAGGGAGCCAGGGTTTGTGTTTCCAAAAAAGGTGAACTCTATGCGAGGGGCGAGACTGATGCAAATGGGGAAATAACTTTTATCCTCTGTCCCGAGGCCGGTGGATTATTGAATATCTGCGTAACAAAGCAAGGATTCCTTCCTTTTGAAGCGAATACTGTTATCAGCCCTACTAAGCCGTATATTAGATATGAGAGCCATTTTGTTAATGGAATAATAGAGACGGGGAAAGAATTTTTGCTTCAACTTGTAATGGAAAATAATGGTGCTCTCCCGTCAAGTAATACTATGGTTAAACTGATTCCTAATTCTGCAAATGTAACCCTGCTTGATAGTATTCAAAATTATGGCTCCATATTCCCATCTATAACTAAAACAAAAACTTACAGAATAAAAATAGATAAAGAAGAGATGGCTCGTGAGTTATGCTTTTCTATAGTTTCCAACTTTACCGAAGGCAGCACACAAGATACATTTTATTTAAATGTCTATTCTCCACAATTATCTCATTATACTCATTCTTGCGATAAGAGTAGTCTGGTGCCCAATATCCCTGTTACTCTTTCCTGTAAAATAAAGAATACAGGCAACTTGAAGGCAACAAAAGTAAAAACTCGCCTTACCTCTTTAACTGCTGATATTTTAGTTGTTGATAGTGTAGCAGATATAGATTCTATCCCTGGCTATACAATTAAAAGCATACCCAATTGTTTTGTCATTCTGCCAATCTCCGCTGTTCCAGTACCTTTCTTTGTGATAGAGATTGAAGATAGCATTGCAAGGAAATGGGTAGATACTTTTTTTTTTTTTTTCCTTTTCCCGCCTAATAGTTTATATACTTTTTCCTCACCTTACACAGTAAGTATTGGATGGCAGCCAATTAATACGGTATACGGATATAATGTCTATCGGGCACCGGATTCTGTGTTGCTGAATTCTGATTTAGTTTTGGATAACTCTATATTCGGTGATAATGGGGTATCAAAATTTGGGACCTACACTTATTGGGTAACAGCTGTGGATAGCAATCTAAACGAGAGTCCGTTTTCGCTCCCCGTAGTAGGGGCGCCAAATCCATTTTTTAAGCCTGGTTGGCCTTGTGCGGCTAAAAATATACAAGCTTATTTTACTGCTGCTGTTGCAGTCGGGAATATAGATATGTTAACCCCTGAATTAGAAGTTGTATCTAATGGAGATGATGGCATACTTTATGCTTGGCATCATAATGGACTCGGAGTCCTTTCTACTGATGGAGTATTTGCAAATAATTTATGGAGTTGTTGGAGTTCACCTGTTATAGCCGATATCAATAAAGACGGGTTATTAGAAATAGTTAGGGCACAGTGGTTTGCAGGAGGAGAAAAGTTATTCGTGTTTAGAGGAGATGGCTCTATGCTACCAGGGTTCCCTGTTACTTTGCAAGGTGATTGGGGGACACTTTCTTCACCCGTAGTACAAGACCTTGATAAAGATGGATTATTGGAAATTATATTACAGGGGCATGCTTCCAGAAATGTGTATGCATTCAGGGCAGATGGGACGGGATTTTTAAACTCTACGGGGATATTTGCGGTAATGGATAGTACTGTTGCTTCGTTTGGCTCGCCAGCAATCGCAGATATTGATAACGATGACACACTGGAAATAATTACTGCTTGTATTGGTAAAGTCTATGCGTGGAAACCAACAGGTAGGTTATTACAAAATTGGCCCGTTCAGATTACAGGCGCTCCGTCTTCACCTGTTATTGGAGATATTGACCCGGCATACAGTGGATTAGAAATTGCTATTCACTCTACAGGGATGTGGACTTATGTATTTCATGCAGATACTACTTTGTTTTGGAAAAAGAAATGCCATAATAGAGGTAAAGCAGATGCAATGTCTTCTCCTTCGCTTGGCGATATTAATGGTGATGGATTGTTAGAAGTTGCACTTACAGGAATAGACCGGCTGCACTTATGGAATTATGATGGCTCTTTTGTTAGAAATAATGATAGTGTGCCTGTTGAAAGTTTATTTATCCCTATGATGACTTCTATAAGCCGAGCTTCCCCTATAATTGGGGATGTAGATGGAGATAATGAGATGGAGATTATAATTGTCTCTCTTGTCCAAGGCGATATTTATGCAATAGAAAAAGATGGAACTATAACACACGGCTTCCCAATAAAAGCTAATGGAGTAATACAAGGTACTCCTACGCTTGCAGATATAGATTTAGATGGAAATAATGAACTTATAGTGACTACGGGAGTACCTGATGTTAGGGTATGGGGGGTTTTGGGTAATAAAGTAGAATGGAGTACTTTTGCACACGATAACTGGCATACAGGATGTTATGGGTTCGTGCCATATGATACTCTTTACATAACAGAAAAGGAAAAATCAGCTCCAATGTGCTTTAAATTACTACAAAATACACCTAATCCGTTTAGGCAGTTCACTAATATTAGTTATTCCATACCGACTACGAGCAAAATTGAATTGAAAATTTATGACCTCGCTGGTAGAATAGTGCGCACACTTGTAGATAAAGAAGTAACAAAGGGAAATTATACTATAATATGGGATGGCAAAGATGATAAAGCCAAAAGAGTAGCAAGAGGAGTATATTTTTATAGATTAGAAAGTGGTAATTTCCATATCTCACAAAAACTAATCCTGATGTAGCGAACCTGTCCCGACGCAGAATGTGTCGGGAGAATGTGTTGAGAGCAGAAATCCCGCTTTGGCGGGGATGTAATAACATCGTCCAATAATTTCCATCAATTTCTATATTTAGCATTTAGCTTGAAGGATAAATTATTTTCCCCCCAACTATGGTCATTACTACTTTACCCTTTAATTTCCAACCTTGAAATGGGGAATTACGGGATTTGGACTTAAACTTGTTGACATCTACTACCCATTCTTGATTCAAATCAATAATAGTTATATCTGCTGGGCTTCCTACTTTTAATGCTCCGGCACATAAATTAAATATACGGGCTGGATTTATAGTCAATTTACTTATTACATCAATTAGAGACATTTTTTTAGTGGCTACTAAACTATTTAGCACTATTCCTATGGTAGTTTCAAGTCCTATCATCCCGAATTCTGCTTCCTCCCAATCATTGCTTTTAACTCCGTGTGGTGCATGGTCAGAAGCTATAACATCAATAGTCCCATTACTTAATGCCTCAATAAGAGCAAGAGTGTCTTGTTGGCTACGAAGTGGGGGATTAACTTTGGCATTAGTGTTGTAGCAGATCCCGACAAATCGGGATTCGGCGGGACCATAATGGGCTATATCATCGTTAGTCAAAACAAGATGATGTGGCGTGACTTCACAAGTAACAGGTACACCTTCTTTCTTGGCTTGGGCAATTAACTCAACTGACTCTGCCATTGATACATGGGAAATAAATATAGGAGCATTGAGTTTTTTGGCTATCTCAATATCCCGCTTGATAAATATAGGTTCCATTTGAGTTTTGAGTTGAACTTTGTCCTTTGAACTTTGGATTTTGGATTTTGGATTTTGGATTTTGAGTTCTGATTCCGCCCATGGAGATAACTCGCAATGTGGTGATACTACAATACCTATTTTTTTTGCCTCCCTCAATACCTGTTGCATTATTTCCTCATAAATCACCGGGTCACCATCATCCGTGAGCTTTATAGCACCAGCATCCTTAACTCCATTTATATCTACTAACTGACGATGGTCAGTAGTAATGCAAGCAGAGGGATATAGTCGGACGATACTATCCTTTTTTATACGCTCCTTTATTGCTCTAACCCGTTCAGGAGTATCAATTCTTGGATTAGTATTTGGCTGACAGATTATAGTAGTGAATCCACCGGCAGCGGCTGCCATAGTCCCGCTATGGATAGTTTCCTTATGAGCTTCGCCAGGCTCACGCAAATGAGTATGGACATCAATTAAGCCAGGAACTACAATATAACCCTTCGCATCTATTACTATCGGTTTTCGGTATTCGGTTTTCGGTATTCGGTTTTCGGCTTTTTGCTTTCTGTCTTCTATCTCTCTACGAGTAATAGCTTTAATCTCATCCCCTTCTATGAGTATATCTAATTTATCATCTGTTTTACTTGCCGGGTCAATTACTCTACCATTTTTTATGACTAATGAGTTTTTAGGCATTTAGGTATTTATCTCCTATATTGTTTTGGCTTTCGCCGAGCATAGCATACTTTCATAAAAAGTAGTATCATTATACTTCACGCTTTTAATCTTTTTCTCTTGTTCCATTTTTGTAAGATATTTCATCACCTCGTCTATATGCATGGCTAATGAATTACTTATATCTCTTATTGTCACAGGACGTCTACTGACTAATGCCCGTATGTTTGCTTCAATATTTTTGGGATTCCTAATTTCTTGTTTTCTATTGAACTCGGCAATAATTTCACAATTACTACCTATTAGTTTGCTTATTTTATTTAACTCTTCATAACTCAATGGATTAGCTGACTCATCTGTTGGTGGCCGAACTACGGTATTCAATTGCACCTTGAGGTCGCACCTCTTGTCAGGATTTATATCATTTATTATTGATTTTAGGGCCTCTATATGTTCAATTGCGTCATTCTTATTTTTAACCAGCATAACTTCAATCCATAATTTGCCATTAAATTTTTTGCTAAACTCTTTTAATCCGGTTATAATTTTCTCAATCCTAATAGTTGGATGCGGATGATGGATAGTTTCAAAAATATCCTCATTTGCTGCGGATAGTGTAGGGACAACAAGATTGGCCGCAAAAAGCTCTTCTCTTACTTGCTCATCGTGAAGAAGAGAAGAGTTTGTAAGTACAGCGATAGGGATATTAGTTATTTTTTTTTTTTTTTTTATATGCTTCTACAATTTGTTGCAAAATATCCTCTTTTGGAAGATATTCTTTCCGCTCTACTGTTTTATTGGTAGTGGCTCCCAATTGACAATAGACACAATCAAAGGAACAGGTTTTGTAGGGAATAATATCTACGCCTAATGACAACCCCAGTCTCCGTGAAGGCACAGGTCCATACACATATTTCATTAGTCTAATAGTCTAATGGTCCAATAGTCTGATAGTCAAAAAGTCAACCAATAAATTCCTTTACTTTTTGTCTTATTCCATCAGGAGAGAGTCCATATTTTTCAAGCAATATATCTCTTGCTCCGTGTTCTATAAATTTGTCCGGCAGTCCTATGCGGAGTAATTTTTTTGGGTATATATTGTTAGCATTATAGAACTCCAATACTTTACTCCCAAATCCACCTATTATCGTATTCTCTTCAACGGTGATGATTTTTTGGGACTTTATCTTTAATAGCAGGGCTTCGTCTAATGGTTTTACAAATCTTGCGTTTATAACTTCTACATCCAAGTCCTTGACTGCCTCTAATGCTGTATAAACCATTGACCCCAAGCCCAAAATAACTGCCTTCCCACCGGGCTTCAAAACTTCTGCCTCGCCAATCTCTATGCGGTTATCGGTTATCGGTGTTCGGTAATCGGTATCTTCAACTGGAATAGTAGCTCTGGGATATCTAATCGCCATAGGTCCTTTGTCATAATTTATAGCCGTGTATAATAGGTTTCTGAGTTCCTGTCCATCTTTAGGGGCCGCTACTATAAGATTAGGGAGCAAGCTTAGAAATCCCAAATCAAAAGTTCCCTGATGTGTAGGTCCGTCTGCTCCTACTATTCCCGCCCTGTCCAGGCACAAAATAATAGGTATCCTCTGAATACATATATCGTGCAGTATTTGGTCAAATCCTCTCTGTAAGAAAGTAGAATAGATAGCACATACCGGCTTTAATCCCTGCAAGGCGAGGCCGGCGGCAAATGTTATAGCATGCTGTTCTGCTATACCGACATCAAAGAATCTATCAGGGAAAGCGGCTCTAAACTTATCAAGTCCTGTTCCTTCTGGCATAGCCGCTGTTATGGCAACTATGGAAGGGTCTTTAGCAGCAAATTCAATCATAGCGTCGCTAAATATCTCTGTATATGTCTTCTTATTTTCCACCACCAGCTCGCCCGTCTCTTTATCAAACTTACCGATGCCGTGGAACTTAGACGACTCTTTCATTGCGGGCAGATAACCTTTACCTTTCTCTGTAATAATATGCACAAGTATAGGGCCGTTTAATTTCTTAATATACTCAAAGTTCTCTATGAGCGTTTTGATATTATGTCCATTAAGAGGTCCAATATATCGGAAGCCCAGTTCCTCAAATAGTATAGTAGGGATGGCAAAGCTTTTCAATCCTTCTTTTAGTTTTCTCGCCACATCTCTTGCCTTGACAGAAAGTTCCGTAGGCAGTTTGCCTAATAATTCCCATGCATCGGCTTTTAATTTCGTGTACACGGGGGTAGTAACGAGTTTATTTAAGTAAGTAGCCACGCCGCCCACATTCTCCGAGATAGACATCCCATTATCATTAAGCACAATTATCACATTCCGATGCATAAAGCCAGTCTGATTAAGGCCCTCGTAAGCCAACCCACCTGTCAATGCTCCATCTCCTATTACGGCAATAACCTTAAACCGCTCGCCCTTCAAATCTCTTGCTACTGCCATACCGAGTGCCGCACTTATAGAAGTACTTGCATGTCCTGTGTTATAGGCGTCGTATTCACTTTCATCACGGCTGGGGAAGCCAGAAATACCACCATATTGGCGAAGGGTATGGAACTCTTTATGCCTACCTGTAATAAGTTTATGTGCATATGACTGGTGACCGACATCCCATATTATCTTATCCACCGGAGCATCGAATACCCTGTGGAGTGCAATAGTTAATTCCACCGCGCCGAGCGATGATGAAAGATGACCGCCTGTCTTTGAAACTACATCTACTATTTCATTCCGAATCTCTTTGGCAAGCTCATTTAATTGACTAATAGAGAGCGATTTAATATCACGAGGCGATTCTATATGCTCTATCATCACATTATATCAGAGGACAGAGGACAGAGGACAGAGGACAGAGGACAGGGGACAGAAGACAGAGGACAGGGGACAGAAGACAGAGGACAGGGGACTGCTCTATTCTCATCGGAGACGCCACCACTCTTACCGTAGCATGCTCCACTCCCACCGTAGCATGCTCCACTCCCACCGTAGAATGCTCCACTCCCACCGTAGAATGCTCTACTCTCATTGGGGATGTCTCTATTCTCATCTGCTCTCTTCTCTTCCATCTTATTTCTTACCCGACTTGTTGACAAATCCCGCTCGCCCCGCTATGGCGGTGGTTTTGGCGGGGGCGGGACTGCTTCCTACTTAATGATTGTCATTTTAGCAGTCCCCGATAAATCGGTATTTGCAAAGGCACTAACTTTATCCGCCATAAGAGGTCGCATCTCAAGCCGGACAAAATAGATACCCGACGCTAAATTAGGAGCTTTAACGCTATGCATGCCCTTATCCCGATAGCCGTTGTAAATCTCCTTAACCTCTCTACCTGCTAAATCATAGACACATAACCTAATAGCCCCATCTGACGGTAAATAATAACTTATCAAGCCAGTCTTAACGCTAACCGACACCCTATCCCCGATAACCGTATTTGTATTCTCCTCCTCTATCCCTGCAATAGGAGGGTCAGTAGTGAATTTAATAGCCCTTCCATTGCATAGAGTAGCGGCGGATTTGGGATAGATATTCGCAAAGGTCCATTCCAGCCCATTAGTGTGCGTCTCATCTTCTATGCCTACTGTACAATAATTATGCCCACTATCGCTATTCACACAAGTATGGTATTGAAAAATCAACTCCCCATCCCCTGTAAGAGTAGGATAATAAGCAGGGTCAAATAAAATCACCTCAAAAGTCTGCTTTTGACTCGGAGTAGGTGGACTTGGCGGGATTTCAACTATGTTATATTTTCTGCTCCACTCAACTATAAATCTATGATTCGCCACATCATAATAGTAAGCCACATTCCCCGTATCCGCAGCAAAGGGGTCAAGATTATCCCAAAAAGGTGCGATAATAGTCGGTGGACCCATACTTGATGGTATATGCCAATTGTAAAAGTCAGTCATCCAAGTAGAATCCATAGCTATCCAGCCATTAGAGCAAACAGAAATACGGGCGTAAGCCCTGCCATAAAACTTAAACCCAAAAGGCAAATAGATTACTTTGGTGTCATCTTTGTTAAGCGGTATAATAGTTCCCGCCCCCCCATATTCAGCATCAACCTCTATCCAGTTGTAGATAGGAGCTTCAGTATATTTAGTATCCGTATTATCATATCCGTAATAGCCGTATTTATCAGGCCCAAGAATAGTCGTATCCGCTTCGTGAGTTATCGCCTGCCCTAAATAAGGAATATGATTACGAGCAGTAACAGTAACTAATAGATTGCCCGTAGTAGCTAATGATATTGGAAGTGAAATCCTTCCATCACTATCTGTAATCCCACAAGTATCAACTTCACCTTGCTTAATTAGACTTACTATTGCATCTTGTAGTGGAGTAGCCTTGCTTTGCACTGTAACTTCAAAGTCATTAGTCCCAATATTAAGAGTAGTTAGATGCTCCACCTCTAATGGCTCCGGTATATCAGTCCATATATTAAGTTCAGGGTCGCCTATTAGATTGTAGTAATAGAAATAATTCTTGATAATGGTATCAATAGGAAAATTATCGCATAACTCCATCTTCCCTCTATAGCAAGCCTGACCAATAGAAGGGATTGCTTCCTTAAAAATGCCCCAATAAATACCTTGGTCTATACAATTATTGAACCGCGAGTGAGTGTCTCCGCTACTGGGACCATAAAAGGCAATCCCACCATTAGGGGTTGTAGGAGTACCCGCTTTAACCCATGCCGAGCCAAAACAATTAGGGGAATTAAAATTGCCCGTTAGACACGAGATTCCGGTAACTATAGGAAGTTTCCAGCCATTAGATAGAACAGGGATATCGTCGTAGCCAAACTGTGGATAATGCCAGCCCTGAGTATTAGACCAGCCACGAAAATTAATAAACGAGACACCAGTATTCACGGATTGAGTAATTAGCGTCCTTCCATCCGTAGTTGGGGGATAAAAACAAGTATCTACTTGGGTATAACCATTAGATAGCAGCAGTTCTCTTACCCATCTTTTAGTCAACACCGCCGTAGTAACAGATGCCGGGTAATTGCCGCCGACAACTAATGCTCTCTTATACCAAGCAGTTTCTCCCATATATGGCGTTTTTTCATACCCCAATATCTTATTCACTACCACTTGAAGCTCAGCAACCGACGCTACAGGTAGTCTGCCAACAAGGACATCAGAGAAATAATCAGTGCCATCAACTAAACTATACGAATGGTCAGTACAAGTATATGGATAAAAGAAAGTGGGCAACAAGTCCGTACTCCCAACAAGTAGCACATATTCAGGTGCTGGCAGAAATGTATTATATGCATTTTGGATATAAGATTTAATCTGGTCCGGATTACCACCGACTTCTGATAATTTACTCACTGTTACTTTCCATCCTTTGAGATGCTTCCATTCAGCAAGTGGTTGAATAGCAGTATAAAGCTCATCAGGTACTATAATTAAATAGCCACCAGGTATAGGTTGGTCATTGGCGTAATTAGCTAACCCCACTTGCGGGATTTGCAATAAGCTCTTGTAAATAGGAGCAAAAGCAAACGAAGGTGATACCCATTTCCCATTTCTGTATTCTAATTCAACTAAAATCTCTTGTTCGTTAAGTTCGTTCTGCATCGGTTGAATTACAAGTTGGACAATCTGATAATCCCGCATCACACCCAATTCTTTTAACCCAACACATTTGCCACCACTTATTATTTTAAGGCTCGGATTGCTATTTTTAGGTACTGCTACTAACTTGCTAATCACTGATGGGAAATAAGAATCTATAGTTATCTTAATTAAACTACGCTGTGGGCTTGATTTCAGGACCTCAAATTTAGATGAAGGTTCTATTGAAGATAGAGAATATTCCGCATCCAACCCACACAACAACACTAAAATATACCACATATTATACCCCCTATATTAAATCCCAATTTCAAATACTACCAAATCCCAAATAAATATCAAAAATTAAGAAAGAGTTTTGCAAGGATTTTTTACTTCTCAATAATCACCAATCCCTCATCCCTATCTGCGAGATAAATATATTGTTGGGTCACATAGACGCTATTGGTATACGGAGTACTACACTCACTAATTATTGAAGGAGTTAATGGGTTAGATACATCTATAACCTGTAGCCCTGCAACCCCATCAGCTATGTATGCGTAATTGCCAAAGACAAACACTTTATTAGCATATCCAGGCGTAGGACAACTACCCACAAACTTCGGAGTATCTGGTTGGACTACATCTATTATCTGTAACCCTTCTCTACCATCAGCTATATATGCGTAATTACCTGAAACGCATACATCTAATGCTTTACCCGGGGTATCGTACGAACCTATAATTTTAGGGCTACTAATATTCCTGACATCTATAATCTGCAATCCCATCTGCTCATTGGCTACATATGCATATTCGCTATCCCCCCAGACCCCACAAGCTCCACCCGGAGTTTCGCACCTTCCTATAAGACTTGGGAAATTAAAGTCAGTAGCATTATCAATTTGAAACTTATCCTTAGCCGCAATAAAAACAAATACAGAATCAGCTTGAGGTTGCACCTCTCGCTTAATAACAAATACCTCGTAAGAGGAAATGTAAGAATCAACCCCAAGAGCGATAATACTATCCGGACGCCTTATATTAAATAGTCGTAGCCCACCACCACTTGGCCCATCAGCTATATAAGCAATACTATCCATAACCACGACCCCGTATGCATATATCTCTGTATCATGCCACCCTACAATAGTAGGAGTAGTAGGATTAGAAATATCAATCACCTGTAGTCCGGCTTGCCCATCCGCAATATAGGCATAATTACCAATTACAAAAATATCCTTCGCATAGCCCGGTGTCTTGCATTTGCCAATAATATTCTTACTTGGTATAATCGGATTAACTCTACGCCCACATCCAATGCAAAATGTAAAATGCAAAACGCAAAATACAAAAGTTAAAACCTTAAATTTTGTCATTACTCTTAATACTTATTATCCCATGTAAATACCAATCCGCAGGAAATAATATAATTCGTGTAATCCTTTATCTCTGTAATAGCTGCTTTATTAGGAGAATCAGTGTCTCGCTTCCTATAAGTATATGATATATTCAATGCGCAAGTAGGAGCGAGGTTACATTCTATACCACCGGATAAAATATGCCCTATATCTTTTCTATCTCTATGAAACGGGTCATCCTCTATTGACTTTTTTGTTGTATAATTCCTATATTCTTCCTCATATCCAAGCCACAACATACACCATTTCCTAATCTTATACTCCAAACTTGCTATCAATTCGTATGCTTTATAAGAAATATCGGATTCATCAGAATTAGTTGCCATTTCGTCATCCTCATCATACCCTTTGGCTATTGCAGATTTAAGCCCAAATTCAATCTCGGCACTTATATCCTTTGAAAGCTTCCGCTCCCCACTTAATCCCACAGTAGTTGCTCGTGTGTCGTATTCATCAAAACAAGAATTATAGTCATAGATTTCATATTTGTAAATCGCCGCCAATGTAGTTTTGTATAAAAATTTACTCCCCAACTTCACATCAAGTAAGTGTTCACGGAAATCACATCTCATAAAGGATTGAAAATCAGCATCAAAATAATCCCGAATGTAGTATTGAGGCAAAAACAAATACCCAATCTGAATAAATTGTTTTTGCATTAAATTTTGACGCACATTGAGAATTAAAGATTGATAATCTTTAATAGGATTTACTGCATATTGATACCTATTATACTTAAATCGCATCCGAGTTGCCTCATCCGCCAATAACCGTTTAGTAAAATCAACTGTTATCCGCTCATTAGTGACAAAGTCATCATAACTTTCAATTCTTGCAAATCGGCAAATGTCTTCATTATTAACAAATTTATCTATATTTTCCTGCGAAAGCTTAAAGAGGTTATTATCATACCCAAACCCAATTTCAAATTTTGCATTAGTGGTAGAAAGCCATTTCCAGTTTGAGGTCGAACCTCCTCCTTCGGTCGTTTGAGGTTGAACCTCTTCGGCAAAAACTATTCCCCTAAAAATTATGAACACAAAGAAAATGGACATTAGACTATAGACTTTAGACCTTTGGGTTGTAGATTTGAATTTTGACTTTTGCATTTTAAGTTCTATTTATTTCTTCCCACCTTTTCCCACATCCTTTTCCGGAATGAATAGGCGTAGAAGAATAGAATTCGCACCTATTGGCTTGAACTCATACTTATGTGTGCCTTTGGGAACTGACAATAAAACCGTTTTACCTACCCCGGGGGTATATTGTCCCTTTGACGCAGAGCTTGACACATCAGACTTTTTTGTCTTAAAAGTGAATTCTTTCTTCTCGCCCTCTATTACCTGTAGTCCATATGTTTGTTCGCCTTGCATTTGAGGAGTAAACTCAAGTCTGGTCATTACCTTTAGCTTCGTAGGTCCGACTACTTCTACGGTTACTCCTTTTTCCTTAGTTGCCTTATAATAAGTTCTTTCTTTCTCTTTGACAAGTATCTTTTCCACAGAGCTGTAAGTTTGCGGTGAAAACGAAGCATACTTAAGTTTGCGTAGCGTTCTATAAAATCGGACATATCCTATACCATTTTTGGGCTCTGTAAGACGCAAACTAAACTTGTGTGTGCCGCTTGGAACATCAAGATAAACATTTTTTGGCTTACTTATAGTGTTTTTCTTGCCAGTAATGGATGAGACTTTGGAGGGTTCAGTACTAATAACAAATTCTTTTGACTGTTTACCATCCTTAACTACTTCAATCTTATATTTCTCTTTGCCTTTAAACCCTTCTGGCAGCTCAATACGAGTACGAATTTTTAGTCTCGTCGGTCCCTTTACACTAATACTGATAGTAGCATTGGAATCAAACTGGCAATAATTAGCTTTCTTATCCTTAACTACTATTTCTGCCTTATTGCATTTAATTTTACTTAAAGGTTTCCAGCTAACCTTTTTTGCCTCGACTATACCGTTTAATAGGTCCCCACCTAAGATGCAAGTTTTTGAACATTTTTCTCTCTTTGACTCCATAGAAAAGGGGTAATACCATATTGCATAAGTGCATTAATATACTCAGGATTTATCTCTTTCTTTATTCCAGTTCCATTATCATTTAAAACTCCATAGGCAGTAGATTTGGGTTCCCTTACTTCGGATATATCGTTCCATGCAAACATTAATAATGAAATATTTTGGCGGTTAGGAGCGCCAATAGCTCTAAGTATTCTCTCTGGTTGTTTTTGTGAGGCTGGAATTACAAAATCAAATGAGTGGTCTAGTCTGCTTTTTCCCGCAAACTTGACAGAAGAAGTAAATCTAATTTGATGAGTGCGCAAATATTTTTCTACATCCTCTTTGAAAAAACGACTTACCATTGGTTCAGCTGTAACAAAAAGGTCATTTACAGCAAGTATTGCTTGAATAAGATTGTGTTTTCTTTGTGGGAAATTATTCCCTCTTGCTTCTACAATAAGTTCATCTCCCTGAAGTTGGATACCAAAACCATTTAGTATAGTATTAAATACTTGCAATCTGTTTTCAGTTGAAAGCTCAAATCCACTTGATTCTAAGTCTCTAATGGTATAACCATCATCTGTAAGAATAAACTTATCATTTGAACGCTTCACATATATCTGCAACTGGTCATTGTGCCTATCAAGAAAAGGAGTAGTAATCTCACAAATTCCATTTATATTTTCTACGCTAATTTTCTGACGAAGCCACTCAATATAAGTATTAACTAAATCTTGACAGTCCTTTAAAATCAAAATAGCCCTCCTTGAACTTCAGGTATTTCAGTAACATTACAATAGTAAAAGAAATCATCTAAAGTTGCACGAATATTCTTTGTTCTTGAAAATTTACCTGATGGAGATGGGATTGCCCATTTATCGTCAAATCCTTCCACATAAAGATGTAAATGTGGACAAAGTATAGTCTGTCCATTATAGGGTTCAAGGTAAGTAAGAGGAACATTTACTACTTCTGGATTAGGATGTGGGGAACCGTCAACATCAAGACGCACAAGGATAATTGTTCCTTGATACCGATTTTGATAAGTACATTTGGTAAGTTTAATTCTTCTTCTATTTATATCTATTAGAAAAGGCTCGCGTTCATCTGTAGAAATAATAGGAATAACTAATCTTTCCCCTGCTAAAGGAAAATTATATCTTTCTTCTTTAACCCTCTTCTTTTGTATAGCAATAAGTCTATCTGCTTCAGATTGATTAAGCATTCTTTTTTTCTCTCTTTCTCATAAAGTAATACCAAATATCTACTCTTAATAACAAGAATGTCAAGATACATAAAATAATAAATGCCAAAATAGTTCCCGCGACATTGTATTTGATTTTGAAAAATATAGTCCCTTCACCAATTTCTGGTAATGGAATAGGGGCAATAGGTAACTTGTATCGGCGTGCTATAATATCTACATTAAGCAACTGAATAATAGGGAGACCGCGTTTTGACATTTTAATTATCACTCCTTCGGCGGGAAAGTTTTTCATCCCTAATCGCTTTGATACCCCGGGTGGTATAATCTTTCCATTTTGCGTACTTCCCAAACTTGCTATACCGCCACCGATGTTGATATATGCTTTAATTCTTTTGCCTTTACTGCGGGTGTCATAAATTTTCATCCGTTTATTAATACTCTCTTCTAAAGTATTCTCTTCAATCAAGTCCACTTTATTTCGGCGGATAACAGATTTCAGAAGCTCTCTGCTATGAATAGTTAATCCTCGCCCTATATCACCACCACCTCCAATAGAAGCAGCTACTGGATAAAAATGTATAAGCCCTTTCTCTTTAAGTGTCTCCGCAATGTCTAACCATGTAAATTCAGTATCCGTAGCTCCCCAACTTGAAGCACCAAGCGAAGTTATAATAATAGGTTTAAGCTCCATTGCCTCTATAGCGGCATAAACTGCAAGGTTCAAGCCAACCAATGAACCCGTCTCTCCTATCGCTATAATATCACCTTTCTTTAATTTACAGGACTTTAGCATATCAACTATCACGGCTGCAAAATTAGGGTTTGACGCCGTAAGTTTTGCAGTCAGGTCACCCCTATCAGTAGTTATTATAGTAAATTCCGGTCCTATAATCCCTGTTTGATTGGGATCATTTACCTCGTCTATGACAAGACCGATGAACTCTTTCTTTTCCTTGATTGTGTGTTCAAATAGGTCCATAAGCCGGGCAGCTTTTATTTTATAAGAATAGTATTTACTGCGTTCCGGTTGCTTTGTTTTCTCTACATACGCATAAATAAGTATAGCAAAAATTGCCAAGGCAACTACATTGGCTATCGGAATTTTTCCTGCTCTCCACCTCATAGTAATATAAGTTTGCCTCCTGTGAGTAAAATAAGCAATAGCCGCACAAAGATAGCCGTAACTATCATCACACAAAGAGTGCTTACTATGCCCTGCCTATCCATCCAATTAGCAATAAGACCGGGAATAATATAACCCACTACCATCAGTTCAGCTGAGAAATTGGGCAAAGCAAGGATAAGCAATCTGCGACAAAGTTCACCATAAATAAAGCCAATCAAAATGACAATTACAAACCTACGCTTTCCATAGATAAACATAAGATTAGAAAGCATACGAAGAGTTAAAAGTGCCGCTATGGCTATGACTATTGTGATGAGTATAGTCAATGGTTTATCCATCATAAGAGCAATATACCCGGGAACTACCATTCCACCCGCAGTTACACCAAGGGTTTCAGAAAAAATTAAACTAATAACTAATCCCAATCCTATTGCTTGTGGTACCATATTTTTACTTTACCGCTTCCCACCTCTTTTGTCAAGCTTTTAAAGTTCCACTTTCATCCCATCATTAGCAGCAATAACTTGTAGACCCAGCTCGTTAGTTATTTTATCTGCTACTTCCCAAGGTTTTGACTTTATTATTTGCATCCCAAAATGTGTAAGAATAGTGAGATTTGGCTTGGCTTGGCTTATTATTTTTTTAGCATCCTCAATACACAAGTGGTCAATTTCAGATGGCTTTTCCCTTAATACATTGATGATAAAAGTATCTCCGTGATAGTAAGTTTCAATGCCTTCAAAATACTTTGTATCCGCAATATAAGATATACTTTGCTTGGTGCCGATAAAATTTATCCCATAAGTTTCGCCTCCATGTCTGTGTCGGATAGGGGTATTAAATTTAATACTCTTTAACTCATATTCTCCTCCCTCTTTAAGTATTTCTATTCGTGGGATATATTTTCTAATATACCTGAGTATGACCGGGTCATCCTCCAACGCATCTTCTGGTGCAAATACAGCACCTCGGGGTTCAAATCCGCCTTGTGTCATTGCCTCTATCATTACATTTACATCAGCTGAATGGTCAAGATGACGGTGTGATAAAATTATACCATCCAGTGTTGTTGGGTCAAGATTAGATTTACTATTTACACACCTTACAAGACATCCGGGGCCCGGGTCAACGAGCATTTGAGTTTCATCCAGCGTTATCCATATTCCACCGGAGGCACGGATTTGCTTAAACACAACTATCCTTGCTCCACCGCTACCGAGGAATACAATTTGGCTCATTAAGTTTATTTTAACATAAATTTTGTAATATGTCAAGCCAAAGTGTAAAAATTAGTTGCTTTTCTCTTATCAAAAGATAAAATAATAATATGCGTGAAGAAACGATTGATAAGAAGCAAAGAAAAATAATTAGGTTAAAGGAGTATGATTATTCGCAAGTAGGGTATTATTTTGTAACAATTTGCACAAAAGATAGGGAATTATATTTTGAAAATAAGGAATTAAGAGAAGTTGCACATGAGTTTTGGCTGGAAATCCCACGGCATTTTCAGAATGTGAAATTAGATGAACGGGTCATAATGCCAAATCATTTGCACGGAATAATCATTATTGAGAATGTAAATGTAGGGACAGATTATAATCTGTCCCTACAAAAACAAAACAAATTTCAAAATGTTATTCCGAAGTCGTTATCCTATATAATTGCAGGATATAAATCTGCAGTAACCCGCGATATACACAAAAATCCAAATATACCATTTTTTGCTTGGCAACCTCGCTATTATGAACACATTATACGGGATGAGGAATCGCTAAATAAGATTAGGGAGTATATTATTGAAAATCCATTGAAGTGGGATTTAGATGCAGAGAACCCTGATAATTGGAAATACGGAAAGAAAATAGACCCAAATAAATATTACAAACATATTTATGATGTCCAACAAATCAGAACACGATAAATCGTGTCCCCACAAATGAAGGGAATAAAAGAGAGATGGTAAAAGAAGAAATTAAAAAAAGGGTGATAGAGTTAAAAAAAGATATAAATTATCATAATTATAGGTATTATGTGTTGAATGACCCTGTTGTCTCGGATTACGAATATGATATGCTGATGACAGAACTTAAAGAGTTTGAAACTAAATACCCTGACCTTATAACTCCTGATTCTCCAACCCAAAGGATAGGCGAAGAACTTATAGGTAAGTTTAGCCAAGTAGAACATACGATTCCTATGTTAAGTCTTGAAAACACATACTCATACGAAGAAGTGCATAAATTTGATAAGCGGATGCAACGGGAGCTTGGGACAAAACCCGCATATACTGTTGAGCCAAAGATTGACGGGTTTGCAGTATCTATTATCTATCAGGACGGAATACTTATTCAAGCTTCTACGCGTGGCAACGGGATAGTAGGCGACGACATAACAAATAATATAAGGGCTATAAAATCTGTGCCGTTAAGATTGCTGGGAGAGACACGCCATATCGTATCCCTACATAAAAATTTAATGAATATAGAGGTAAGGGGCGAGGTAGTAATGCCCAAGAATAGTTTTGACCGCATAAATAAAGAAAGAGAGCAGCAGGGTGAACCTTGCTTTGCCAATCCTCGTAATGCGGCAGCCGGGACTATAAAACACCTTGACCCAAAAGTTGTTGCCAAAAGAAATTTGGATATGATTGTACATACAATACCTGACCCACCTGAAAACTTTACTGACCATTATACTCTTTTAATAGAACTAAGTAAAATAGGTCTAAAAACAAATCCCCATATAAAACTATGCACCTCTATTGAAGAAGCAATTGAGTTTTGTACTGAGTGGGAGCCCGCGCGTTGGAATCTTCCATACGAGGTTGATGGTATGGTCATTAAAGTCAATTCTTTTGCATATCAGAAGCAACTTGGGTTCACCATCAAAAATCCACGCTGGGCAGTAGCTTACAAATATCCGGCTACCCAAATAACTACTAAATTGGAAAATATAATCTTGCAAGTTGGGAGAACAGGCACCATAACACCTGTTGCAGTTCTCGCTCCTGTAAGACTTGGTGGGGTTACAGTTTCCAGGGCTACTTTACATAATGCAGATGAGATAGCTCGCAAAGACATAAGGGTCGGCGATACGGTATTTATAGAGAGAAGTGGTGAGGTAATTCCCGAAGTCATTAAACCCGTTACTGACAATAGAACAGGGGAAGAAAAAGTATTTATCCTGCCCGACCATTGTCCCGCTTGTGGTAGTAAGCTCGTCCGATATGAAGGCGAAGTAGCATGGCGATGCGAAAACTTAAGTTGCCCACCCCAGATAGAGCGAAGGATAGGGCATTTTGCTTCCAGAAATGCAATGGATATAAGCGGACTGGTAATGAGTTAATAAAGCTTGACCGAATGGGCGAGAAGTCTATTGATAACTTACTTGCTGCCATTGAAGTTTCTAAGGAGTGTGAGTTTTATCGTGTGCTGTTTGCTATGGGAATTAGGAATGTGGGACTCCATTGTGCTAAATTACTGGCAGATAACTTTCCAAATATAGATAAATTAAAAGGTGCATCTTTTGAAGGGCTAAGTTCAATTATGGGTATAGGTCCTGTTATTGCTAAATCGGTATTAGATTTCTTTGCTAATCCTTTGAATTTACAGATAATAGAAAGATTAGATAAAGCGGGCATAAATTTAGCTACGACATCTGAAATTATTATCCATAAGCCTTTGGCGGGCAAGATATTTGTCTTGACAGGTACGCTTATTGATTTTACAAGAGATAGTGCGACACAACTAATAGAATCACTTGGCGGTAAGATAAGTTCATCAGTATCCAAGAAAACAAATTATGTAGTAGTAGGCGAAGCACCCGGCTCAAAGTATGATAAAGCAAGGGAACTTGGTGTTGCAATAATTGATGAGACAGAATTTAAGCGACTAATCAGTCAATAATGAAACATACTTATTTTGACCCTAATATACTTTCAAGGATAAAGTCATTGGAACTCAGGGCAAAGTTTATCGTAGAGGGTTTTCTTATCGGCATACATCGTAGTCCATATCATGGCTTTTCAGTAGAGTTTGCCGAACACCGTCCTTATCAGCCGGGGGATGAGCCGAAAAAGGTAGATTGGAAACTTTATGCCCGTAGCGAACGCTTATATACTAAGGAATTTGAAGAAGAAACTAATATGTTAGTTTATATTATCCTTGATGTCAGCAATTCTATGAACTATTCTTCCGAAGGTATAACAAAATATGAGTATGCGGCAACGGTTGGGGCATCGCTTGCCTATTTACTTATTCATCAAAAGGATGCGGTTTCACTTACGCTTTTTGATAAAGAAATTCGCTCCTACTTACCACCATCAGGGACAAAACTTCAGTTTGCACGGATGATAAAAGTTTTAGAATCCACTACCCCATCTGAGCAGACCCGAATTCCCGAAGTCCTTGACACAATTGGAGTTAAGATAAAGAAAAGGGTACAAGAGTTTATCTCCGGGTATAAAAAAGCATTTCACTCACATAATATAGATTATCTTTTATTACCTACTTCTGCTGCGATTGAAAAGTCATTAGTCTTTTATCTGGCAAGACGCAAAAAGATGAACTTAATTAGATGAACTTTCTATCACCAGTCTTCTTATATAGTTTATTTGCTTTGCCTATTCCCTTTATTATTCACCTATGGCATAGGCATAGGCTAAAAAAAATCTGGTTCCCAAGTATCTCACTTATTCAGCGTGCTGAACGAGGTGAAAGGGCATTTAGGAAACTTAAAGACCTTATCTTGCTTTTGCTACGCACATTGACGTTACTTTTTTTGAGCTTGGCATTTGCCAATCCTTCTATCTGGGTAAGACAGAAAACTGCTATACTTGACGATTCGTGGGATATGTATGTTAAATCAGGCAACTCTACTGCGTTTGAAATGGGCAAAAAGGAAGCACTAAAACTTAAAGATACAAAAATATTGCTCGCCTCCGGCACCACATATCCCTCAGAATGTAAGTATCAAAAGTTCGGGCTCCCAGTTCAAGATGTGGATTATATTATTACGATAAAAGATAAATTACCAGATACTCTTAATCCCAAGCTAATAGAAATTGACTACGATAAAGATAACTTTTCAATAGATTCCATATCTTCCACTTCTTCTGTTTTTCTTGCCTTCATAACAAATCATACACAAGAAAAAAAAGGCAGACTTGTAACACTGTCAGTAGATAGCAAAAGATTTGAGTCTCGTGCTTCTATTTCACCCTATTCCACAACTCCTGTCGCCTTTCCACCAATTTTGGAAGCGTGTATATGTTCGGTAAGGATTGAAGAAACTGATGTCCTTATGCTTGATAATACAAGGTACTTTGTCCACTCACCGTTGCCAAAATTAAAAGTACTGGTCGTAGGTAATAGAGAAGAAGCTTTTTTCATTAAAAATGCTCTATCACCTGAGGGAGGTGAGTCAAAAATACAGGTAGAAATAAGTCCCCAGCTTACATCTCCTACTGCCTACGATGTTATAGTTTTTATTGGCACTCCTTCTACACTGAATAAGAATACGATTTATGTACCGATAGAAGCACCCGGAGTAGAAGGCATATTTATAGATAAAACCTCGCATCCAATATTTGCGGGCTTTGAATTTATAGATGAGCTTAAACAAATTAAATTCACAAATAGGCAAATCTCTACTTCGCCCTTAAAAGCAATCGCTACCTTTTCTGATGGCACACCTGCCATTGTAGAGCATAATTTAAGTGGTATAGAGTTTATGTTTCCATTAAACTTGCAATCCAAAGCTCTTATTCTTTCACCTCTTTTCCCACCCCTAATGCAAAGAATCGTTTATTGGTCAGCAGGTAAGCCCATAGAGGAGCATAATTTTGTTGTCGGTAATACTGTGCGAAGCAAGGTGAAAGATTTTAAGCCCTACAAATGTATAGGCGGTAAGCAGGAAATATCTCTTATTCCAAAGGTTGAGCCAACAGGGAGTTATGTATATTTTACAGCTGAGCGACCAGGGATTTATGAGATTGACGGAATCGGTAACTTTGCAGTTAATCTGAGCAACTCGCTGGTATATCCTACTCTTAAAATAGAGGACTCCAAAGTTCAAATAAGTCTTAAAAAATGGCTTTTCTTGCTTGTATTAGTTCTATTAACTGCTGAACTTATCATTCGCAGGATATAAAAACATTTGACAACCTAATTTTTTGAATTAAAAAACAATGAGGGGGTGAAAAGATGCCAAAAATAACACCAGTAGAATTGAGGACGATGGAGTTTAAGAAAGTAATGCGTGGCTTTGATGCTGAACAAGTGAAAACTTACATTGAGCAAGCAGCAAATACGATTGAAGAATCGGTATTAGAGAACAAGCGACTATCTGAACGGATACAAGAATACGAGAAATTGGAATCTATTATCAGGGATACCGCTATCCAGGCACAGCAAAGATTGAAAGCTGAAGAAGAACGGGCAAAAAAGGAAAGTGAATTAATTATTGAGCAGTCAAAACAAGAAGCAGAAAAGCTGCTTGATGAGGCAAAAAAAGAAAGAGAAAAACTCACAAATGAGCTGGCTACCTTAAAAACAGAACGCGATAGATTTGTTGTATTATTTAAGGGAGTACTCAATTCTCTACTTTTGATGCTGGATGAGGAAGAATTTTTAAAACCCCCAAAAGAGGATAAGAAACTAAAACAAGAATAAAAAAGCCACAGATTCACAGAAGGAGGGAGGAAAGTATGAGAGTTATGATAGAAGAAGCTGTTAAGTCAATTAGAGGTAAGACAAGTTTTGAGCCCAAAATAGGTATTATACTTGGGACAGGACTCGGTCAGTTGGTAAAAAGCATAGATGAAGAAATTTCTATCCCCTATAAAGAGATACCACATTTTGCAGAATCTACGGTTGAGTCGCATACAGGCAAACTGATATTTGGTAAGCTTTCAGGCAAGTCAGTTGTAGCAATGCAGGGCAGATTTCACTATTATGAGGGCTATTCAATGCAAGAAGTTACATTTCCTGTTAGGGTGATGAAATCATTGGGCTGTGATTTACTTATAGTTTCCAATGCTTGTGGTGGAGTGAATCCACTTTTCAATCATGGTGATGTAATGCTCATTTGCGACCACATAAATCTTTTGCCTGATAATCCGCTACGGGGTAAAAATGACGATTCACTCGGTCCAAGGTTTCCTGATATGTATAATGCATACGATAAGGAAATAATAGAATTAGCAGAGCGTGTGGCACTACAACATGGGATTGGAGTTAAAAAAGGCGTCTATGTAGCGATGTCGGGTCCCTGTTTTGAAACATTTGCCGAATATAGGATGGTCAGAAATATAGGCGGCGATGTGGTAGGGATGTCCACGATTCCGGAAGTCATAGTAGCACGGCATAGCGGGATGAAAGTATTGGGGATTTCAATTGTTACAGACTTATGCTTTCCTGATAAACCTCAGGCTGTCTCTCACGCAATTGTGATAAAGGCAGCTAATGAAGCAGAACCCAAACTTACTAAATTAGTGGAAGAAGTGGTTAGAGAGATAGAAATATAGAAATTAAGTAGAAATTGATAGAAATTAAGTAGAAATTGATGGGTAAGTATATTGAGTTTGAGAAGCTTGAGGTATGGCAATTAGGAGTAGAGCTTGTTAAAGAAACTTATAGTCTAATCAAAGGTTTCCCGGACGACGAAAAATATGGTCTCTCATCTCAATTAAAACGGGCATCTGTTTCAATTCCTGCAAATATTGCCGAAGGATATGGCAGATACCATTATCTGGAGAAGACAAATTTTTATCTTAATGCAAGAGGCTCTTTATTTGAATTGAGAAGTCATCTATTAATCGCCAAAGAACTTAATTTAATAAATACACCGAACTTAGAGAAATTGCTCCCACTCGTAAATAAGTTAGGCGTTAAGTTAAATAATCTAATTACATCTACAAGAGAAAAGAAGGAGGATTAAATGAAGAGGATGAATTTCTATAAATTTCAACTAATTTCAACTAATTTCCACAAGTTTCAATGGGTTATTCTATTTATATTGCTCTGCTCACTCAACTGCTCTCGTAAGGGAACAGAAGCAGAACTGGGGCCTGAGGAGGAGTTTAAGCTCGGGATGGAGCGGTATAGTCAAAAAGATTATGATAAAGCATCTGATAGGTTTAAGCGGATAGTGTTTAGATTCCCAGGCAGTAAGTGGAGTGAGGAGGCACAATATCGGCTTGCCAGGGCACACTTTTTTTGCAAAGATTACTCAGCCGCCAAAATAGAGTATCACTTCTTTATCAATAGTTATCCTAATTCACGCTTTACAGATGATGGAGCTTATGAAGCTGCGGTATGTGGGTTTTATGAAGCTATGCCTTATTATCTTGACCCCGCCTCTACTAAGGCTACTTTACAGGAATTTCAAGTCTTTATTAAGCGTTATTCGGATAGTGAATTAGTTGATAGTGCCAAAGTATATGCCCAGAAGTGCGTTAACAAGCTGGTGCGTAAAGATTTGGAAACAGCTAAACTATACATAAAGATGGGTAAATATGCATCTGCAATTCTATATCTTAAAGATATTCAGAATAATTATCCCGATAACTCATATAAGGACGAAATAGCTAACTTGCTTACTAAATATGAAAACTTAAGCACTCCCTAACACTATGTAGAGAAAATTAGTGATGTAGCGGAGAGGCTAATAAACCACAATAGTTGCTGTTCCCAATTAGACTTTTAATTTTTCCTTCAATTGCTTATGAGGTTCTGGATAATGACCAATTCCTCTGTACTTTTTAGTGTAAATTGCTTTATCGGGACAATGATTATAACAAGCCCAGCATCCATAACATTTATTCATATTAAAAGTGGGACTTGGACTAAGTTTAATTGCTTCGTAGGGGCATATTTTTTCACATTTACCACATTCCGTGCAAAGCTGCTCATCAACATACTTTTCTCCCATATCCTTTCGTGCTTTAGTGCGAGAAAATGTTGGTATTAAACTATCTAATAAACCAATCTTTATTTTCTTTTTTGGGATTTCTTTACCTTTTTTAAGCAGAATAAGAAGACGGTCCAAATCAGAAATAAAGTTGTTAAATTCATTCATTTCTTTTTTGCTTGGTGCTTGTTTATTACTTCTACCTTTGGCAATCATTGGTGGATAATTTTCGGGCGTATGAAGTGAATGGTAGGCGATTATTTTAAAACCTTTTGCAGTAACCCATTTATCAAAAATCTTGAGCGTCTTACCGCTCATCCCACCATATGTGTTAAACACAAAAGCAAGCTTATCCTTCTGTTGAGGCAAATTTTCTATAAAAGTTTGAACTAAATAGGGGGGTCCAAAAAAATCTGCGAAAGTAGCAAATCCAACTAAATTATATTTTTCTAAATTAGGGATGCCATCTTTAACAATATTGAAGATATCAATTTCAATATTCTTTATCTTTTTCACAATATACTGACACGCCAATTTTGTATTACCCGACCCTGAATAGTAATAAATAATGCCTTTCATTTTTACAACCTCCTTTTTATTATGCTCTCACCCCGATGGAAATCACCTAACAGTTTACGGATATCCCCTATTATACATCAGTGAACTTTCTACTTGCACAAGTCAACTTCTTACTTGCACAAGTCTTCTTACTTGCACAAGTGAACTTTCTGCTGTTATGTAATAGGAAAAACAAGAGAAACCAAAAGACATTATTTTTTAATGTAGCACCCATAAAGTGGTTTTATAACACATACCACCAATAAGACTATAAACCACCGGTGGTTGCCATATAATTCAGTTTTATCTCTTTTAGAATACCTTTTACTTTTTTGACTTGGTCTTTCCTGACCATCAGTTTTGCTGGCTCTACTGGTCGTATTTGTAGGGAATACTCGTCTTTGAAAAAGTAAGGTACCTTCTCACTATCTAATATAGACTTTATTATCACAATATCTCCCATATTAAAAGTAGCAAGCACTTCTTCAAAATCTACATAAACATATTCAGTCTTTGGCTCAGGAGAAAGTTCTGATACTAAAGGAACTTTACAATCAGCACATTCAGTAAATCCTTTTCTATATTCAGCTCTACATTTAGGACAAAACACAGGGCCTCCTTTCTGCAGGAATACATTTTTAATGTAAAACACATAAAATGGTTTTATTATACATACCACCAATAAGACTACAAACCACCATATAGATATATCCATTATTTGAGGTATTAGTTTTGCGACAATAAGAGCCGCAAACATGGCAGCACCTTGGGCTAATTTTACATCTAAAATACTCAACTTTTTCACTCTCTTATTCATATTTTCCCAAATTCCCATAAAGCACCTCCTTTTTTAGAGGAACTACAAACTTACCTCACTTGTTGAGGGTGTCTTATTTTTAGTTGAAAATGACCGACACCCCCTAATCTCTCCCCCAAAATTTTTATCCAATGCTATCATCAGAAAGAATAGGATTGCTGAGTCCAAGTAAAAGAGTTTTTACTTATAAGGTATCTTTTTAAGATCACACCCAATGTTTATTTCTGCTGTAAGCGCAGGATTTTCTATAGGCAGTTGGTTCCATTTTTTATTATTTCCGGCAAATTTTTCATTATATTTATCATTGCCCCGGCCATCAAAAAATATACCTATGCAATTCATATAGTCTCTTAAGCTACCTCTTTTGCCAATATTTGCTTTCCCTAATGTTAAGCCACTGTGAGTATCATATACATCGTTCCCTATAATATCCATAAATAATCCCATTCCATTGGCATTGCCAGCGCCCAGACTTAAATTTGGTGAACTGTAACAGTCGTCCCCTTCATACTCAACTAACACTCCTAATGAGAAGTCATGTCCTGCCCCTTGTGCCATATTCATACTTGCAACATAAGTATCATTCCCTGCTGAATCAATGAGCACCCCTATTGCAAAATGTGCACAAGCTCCTTGAACATACCAGACTCCATTATACCTATCATCTCCTTTGTAATCAAGCAATGCTCCTATGCCAAACCAATACCCTACGCCTTGACCAAAAACACCACAAGAATAAGAATCATTACCATCAAAATCTAAAAGCATACCTATTCCTCCGGCTAATGAATGCCCATCTGTGAAGTCCGCCCTTACCCCATAGCCAGCTCCTTGGGCAAAACTAACATTATGCTCCTTAGTTTGGGGAGAAGGATATTTTATTGTATCATCGCAAGCTATATAGGTATCATTACCAGCTTTATCTATAAGAATGCCACTCCCCTTAACAAAACCAAATCCCTGTGCCTGTTGGAATGCAGTATAAGTATCATTACCTGCTATATCGGATAAAACTCCGCACCCAAAAATACCGGCACCTTCACCATAAAAATCAACATAATAATTATCATCACCAGCTAAATCAAGTAATAAGCCTAAACCAAATATTCCTGTCCCTACGCCAACTAATTTTGAGGAATAATAGTCGTCTCCTCCCTTATCTACTAATATGCCATAACCGGCAACCCCGGTAGCTATTCCTATACTATCTGATAAATAAACATCATTGCCTCCAAAATCCATAGAAATTGAGATAGGAGTTTTAATTGAGCTTGTTGCAGCTGAATAGTAAGTATCAGCACCTGCAGGGTCAATAATCAACAAATATGGTGGTTCATTATATATATCAGGCCCATTTGTTCCTATAACTATTTTACCGTATTTAGAGGTCCAATTTATTTGAGGCAACTCATCCAGTTTAGTTATTTCTGACATAGCTTTATGAATACAAAATGAAAGATCCTGTGCTCCTGCAGAAATATACTTATAGTCTATTTTGTCTATCAATTCTTCCATCTTTTTATTTGATAGGCTATCTTTCAATAAAAGGACTATAGAACTGTCTAATTCTTGCAAGTTAACTAACCTAAAAGCTTCGTGTAGCCATTCGTTACTTTGTTTTATTTGAGTTAAAATAAAGATGAGTATAGTCTTAACATTGTCTTCCAAGAAAGCGAACTCCGTGTCAGAGAGGATAAAATATTCTTTTAATTCTTTATCACGATTTCCCAAACTAATTATAGAATCCCAGAGTATCTTATCTTGTCTCTCTATTAAGCCACGTCGCACTATTTCGTCTGTCCTTGCGAAAGCAAAGTAAGAAAGCGCCCATAATGAATCTGCATTAGTTAAAATCCCATTACTTAATGTCATCAAATAAGGGGATACTTTTATTGGACTATCCATTAATACATCAAAAAGCTTCAATCTATATTTGCCGTAGCCGTAAAATCCCACATCAGCCAAATCTAATTTAAGCTCTCCTGTTCTTAAATTAAATTCACGAGCTACCGAACTTAGGGGACTAATTTTTATTAAAAACACAAACAATAAAGATAAATTAAAAATAATTTCTCCTTAAACACTTTCTAAACCCATCTTTGTCCATCCCAAAAAACTGGGGCGTGACGAACAAGAACAATAATTAGCAGGATTATAGTTATTGACACTACTACTCCCACAATCCCGCAAACAAAACCTGCTGTTGCCATCCCATCACCTGTAAGCGTTCCATTACTATGTTGGATTTCCTTTTTTGCCCTAATGCCAAACACTATTCCTATGATGCCAAGTACTATCCCCATTACAGGCATTAAATTGCTCAATATCCCGCAGACAAGTGAAACAATAGCTTTGCCTGATATTCTATGTTCCATTATTTTTTCTTCTCCTTATGGGTAGTCTGCTGACTATCATATTTACTCCAACAGCTATAAGGACTGAGGGCCAGATAATACTCCATATAGGATAAGTTATTATTCCCAAATTTCGTAATAGGAATACGACCCCAATAATTAATACCACAAGCCCACATGTTATATCGCCTCTCCATCCACACATACACATTTGACCTCCTTATATTTAGTTTAAGTTCCCTATTAAAGCTAATATAAAGTTCAAAAATCCTATAGAAAGTCCAAGCGTACCGAGTACTGCCATCAAGACTAATGTAGTTATACCGAGTCCAACAATTCCAAGCACCAGCCCCGCAATTGCCATCCCTTCACCTGAAAGTTTGCCATTACTTCTTTTTATAGCTGACCGTGCCTGTGCCCCAAATATAATTGCCAGTATATCTAATACATAGCCCCCAAAAGGTATAAACCAACCACAAATCCCTAAGACCAGCGAAGCTACTGCTTTACCACTATTTTTTACTTCATCTATCATTTTAATTAATTTGGAGTCTGCTAAAAACCCCTTTTATGTCACCTCCGATAGGAGTCCTTCGGACTTGATGTCACCCTGAACTCGTTTCAGGGTCTCATTTACATGCTGAAACAAGTTCAGCATGTAAATTTACAGTGATTACCACTTTTTCAGCACCTTCAATTTGACAAAGCAGTTGGTGCTATCAGTTTATGGCCATTAGCATCTGTGAGTTTGTTACATGCTATAAGAATTACATCTATTATCCACCATATACCAAGTCCACCAAGAGTGAGTAGCTTCAAAATCCCCAACCCCACATATTTGAGATAAAATCTATCCACCCCTATACAGCCCAAAAAAATAGATAAAAGTAACGCCACTAACCAATCTTTTTCGCCTATACCTGAAAGGCGAGCACCACACTTTGTGCAAATTACAGCTACAGCATTAGTCTCTGCGCCGCAGTGTTGGCAAAACTTATTGCCAGACAATGGCCTAACTCCGCACCCAATACAGACTACTGCGTTATCCTGAATCTGCTTCCCGCAAGTCCTACAATACATTTTATCACCCTCCTTATTTTGTAAAGTAGCCAAAAATAAGTCCCGCCGAGGCACAATAGTTGGAGAGATTTATTTCCGGCGCCCCTGTAATCGGTTCGCCCATTTCCTTCCACTCCCCGAGTGAAGTGCCAAAGTAGCCACCTCTTAAATTAAGATAACACCAAGGAGTAATGGGATATTGTATGCCTACATATGGTTGATAATGAAAAAAATCACACTCAAGATATGTTTCATACATATCTGCATCTACCGAGTCGGAGCTAAAATTATGCCATATATCTTGCCAACTTATTCCTTTGACACGGGAGATTGTAAGCTCTACTCCACCACCACCTAAAACAGTACCGATAAAAAATTGTGCCTTACCAAGCGATAAAATATATTCCATAAGAAAGCCACCATATCCAATTGAAAGCTCTGCCCGTCGCTCATTACCACTTTTAACTTGAACACCTCCGCCACCCATTCCACCGATGCGTATATTTTCCCAGATACAGCCAGACCCACCTCCTCCATTAAGCCACATACTGGTATTAAAACCAGTGCCTATCACTTTTGTTATTTCGTTATTTATTTCGCCTAACTTTGGCTGAACCCATAAAAATATAGGTCCGCCACCTCCACCAAATACACCACCAGACTTATCTTCATCAGAATCTGAAAGATTTATATTTATTTCCTTCTTCTCCCTCTCGCCAAGTTTGACCTTATACTTCCATTCTTCTTTGTTTCTTAAAACTGTAAGCCCAATAGTCTCATTAGGATGGGAAAATATCATTGTATTAAATTCCTTAACACTATTTATCTTCTCATCATTAACCGCAAGTATCACATCACCTGTCTTTATACCCGCACTATCAGCCGGTGAGCCATCTATCACCTCAGCAATAATTACCCCAGACTCCACACCTATCGCCTTTCTTACCGCATCACCCAGATTGTTGAGATATACTCCCATATATCCTTCTTTAGCCCCTAACCCTATGACCGGCAAAAGTAAGCCGATTAAAAAAGCTATCCTTTTCATCCTATTCATCTTTCTACCTCCTTTAACTTACAAAGTAATCTAAAAATCCCCATTGTCAATTAGAAATTTACGAGACTGCTGGAAAATACCCTTTTTGTCACCTCCGATAGGAGTCCTTCGGACCTGAGCGAAGCGAATAAACCCAATTCTCTTTTGTCACCCTGAGCTCTTCCTTTGTCACCCTGAGCGAAGCGAAGGGTCTCATAAAGTATTGATTTTATTAGATTCTTCACTTCGTTCAGAATGACAAGAGAAAGGATCAGAATGACATTTCCATTTTTCTTAGACTTTTCCAGCAAGCTCATTTACGATTCCTTTTTTGCCGCAATCCTGTACCAGATAACTAATGCAAGTCCAATAAATAGCAATATCAATCCAGCCCCCATATTCCATTCCTCTATTTCTTTGGCAACAACACTATAGATAACCAGCGCAGCCCCGATACCCAAGCAAATAAATCCTCTTCGCAATGTGTCAAGAGAGGTAACTATCTTTGATGTCCGTGTAGCTTCTGTGGGTAGCTCAATTCCTTTTTCAATAGCTGCCATCCTTTCTTTTGATATCATTGCCCGTTTTCTGTAATCAAAGTAAATCGCCGTTATAGGGATAAGTAGAGTCATAATAATAGCAATAATAGGTATCAAGATTCCAAGTCCCAGTCCCTTAAAATCTCCACCATCTATAAAAACATTAACATTACCATCTTTTTTCTTTTCGTTTCCCAATTTTGCGTTGAGAATCAACTCGTTGCCTGCCCTTAGGATTGTCAATGCCACAGATTCCCCAGCCTTGTTCTCTATGAACTCTTCTATTTCGTCTTCGGAGGCTACTTTTTCACTATCTATCGCAAGTATAACATCACCCGTTATAATTCCTGCTTCCTCAGCTGGTGAGTCCTCTTCTATATCTGTAACTAATACTCCATAATCTATACCCATTTCTTTTTTCTGTGCATCTATTAAATGAGCATATTAGCGGGTGTGCGAATTGTAGGGCTGATTTTATATTTCAAGCTGAAATGGATAAGATACTAAAAAATAGACCCCTATTGCAAGCTCCTAATAGTATTATTGAGAAAGTTTTATCCTTAATCCCTGAACCCTCGGCAAGTTATGAGACTCCAAGATTAAATTATCAGTTAGTACTTTCTATTTGTTGTATAATAATTGCGTTGGTTATTACCTTAGGCACATTATATTTCCCGCTACAATTAAACCTTTGGATACATAAATTATCACTCATAATAACAAAATATACTGCACTTCTTCTGACTCCATATTTTATTATAGGCACTGTTGTGTATTCTATTATTTTTTCTACCATTTCGTTCCTGTTATTTAGACGCAACCAGTTGATAGAGCCGTAAAAACTGCATCAGTAATTCCCAATACTCTTTTTATCCATTCTGTTTTTTTACTTAAATTATACTTGACAAGTTATTAAAATTGACTATATTGAAATTGAGAGGTTAAGGAAAACAAAATATTATGTGGTATATATTATTGTCAGTGATATTTGGCGGTATATCGCGTCAAACTGATTGGATGGGCGGAGATGGAGTATTGGGACCAAAAAGTAATTGGGGGACACAATATCTGATAAGCGATAGCGTAACTGCGGCTACTGCGGGTCAAGTTTCCTTAATCGCTACACAATGGAATTATTCAAACTGGGTTACGCATATATTAGAAAATACTTCAGTAGATGGTCATAATAAAGGACTTATGCCTGCTGATATAGATAGAGATGGAATAATTGACCTTATTGCTTGGAGTGCAAATCAGGCAGTCTGGTATAAACACGATGGGCTTTATAATTTCGCAAAACAGGTAATAGGAGATGCAAGTGGAGGATGGAGTGCTTGTGTTTGGCCTTCTGACATTGACCAGGATGGGGATGTGGATGTTTTAGTAGCCGCAAATGCATTAGGGTGGTATGAAAATCAACTCCCTTCTCCTAATTGGAGTTATCATCTTATAGAATATTCAGCATATCCATCAGTAGTAGATGCAGATGTAGAGTTGGATGGTGATATTGATATTATAGTTAGTGATGGCGCTAATGGCTATCTTTTTCGGAATGACGGAGCTCAGTCTTTTGCTAAGGAATTTGCAGTCAGTGGACCTGATTGGCGAACATATGTCACAGACTTTAATAACGATGGCTATCCTGACTTATACTGCACTTCCGGGGGGCCACAAGTTTTTATGAATAATGGGACAGGTGGCTTTACCCCGTCGTTTAATGGTGGGATAGACGGAACAGATGGTGTGTGGGCATCTGATATAAATATGGATGGAGCGATGGATATAGTATCTGGACTACAGTGGGGCAGTAGTGCCGATAACGGGTTCTATGCTTCCATTAATAATGGTACAGGGAATAGCTTTAATATAGTTAAGTTAACTTCCGACCCCAGTGGCACATATATGGATGGTGCTATAGCACGGGATATAGATTTAGACGGATTGCCGGATATAGCAGGAGCGTATTCAAGAGTAGGGTGGTTTAGACAAAATCCAGGCTCTCCTTTAACATTTAATCTTTATGATATAGGGGGGTTAAGTGACTGTCACTATGTCCATGCAGCCCCTCTTTCCAGATGTACTCCTAAAATAGATATATTAGTTACTAACACAGGAAGCCATATAGTTTATGAAAACAGAATGCATACATCCTTTGCAAGTTTTGGGTATCTTGAATCAAGTATACTTGAGATTACACCGCCTATATTAGAGGCATGTGATTTATTACGATTCGGATACATTGCTTGTGTACCAGAGAATATGAATGTGGGCTTTTGTTGGAGAGCAGGTGGATTAAGTAGCCCTAATGATATTTTAACTAAACCTTGGCACGGACCATATTATACACAACCAGGAATGCTGGTAATAGATAGTTTTACATTAGCAAATACCACGGCACGCACATTCCAGTATAAAGTAGAAATGACAAATGATTTGAACGATATACCTGTGCTTTATGAAGTATGGGTCACTTATACTTGCTCAGGAGCGGAAGTAGAAGAAAGTCAAATAAAACCAATTGATAATATAATACTACAAGTTGTGGAGGGCAAACTCATATTATCGCTTGAAAAAGAAGAGCAAATAAAATTAACTACTTACGATATTGCAGGTAGGATAGTAAAAACGGTATTTGATGGCTCGCTACCTGCGGGAAAACACAAATTCGGAATCCCTGATAAACACGGCATCTACTTCGCCAAAACCGAATCTAATAAGAATAAAAAGATACTCAAATTCATAAAATTATACCCCTGAAGAACTCTTTTAATGTAGGGACAGATTATAATCTGTCCCTACAAACTTCTATCCTCTGTTTTTTTTATTCCTTCTTAATCCTTATTGAAAATCCCGACCTCTAAGAAGCTAATTCCTATTTCAATATCGTCAGCTTCCGCGTTGCCTTGAACTCGCCCGTTGAGGCAGAGCCGACCTGTCCCGATAAGGAACGAGACGGGAAATCCCGATTTATCGGGACTGTTTCTAATTTAATGAAATAAATACCCGCTTGTAGGGGTGAACCTATGTGTTCGCCATTTGTTTTTGGGCAGACACACGGGTCTGCC
>JACQXS010000004.1:0-36862 GCA_016208615.1 Candidatus Stahliibacteriota bacterium
ACAAAGGATAATAGTAAAGGCGAAGACAACCTTTCTTCCCGGATAGCAGTTGTCAAACTCCGTTACCTTTTCCTTCTATAATTTTTCCTATAATTTTACTTGACCGAAGTTAGTTTGCCTCTAATATGAAATAGATGCTTTTATTTATACTTTTCTTGGGGGTTCCTGAATTTGATGGTGAAAGTGGGAATGAAGTTTTGATTGAAGAATTGCAAGAGCTAAGTCGTAAGCCCATAGAAATTAACTCTGCCGGGGAATTGGATTTTCTCAAACTATACTGGGTTTCACCTACTTTGGCACATTCAATAATAAAAACAAGAGAGCAGATGGGAGGATTCAAAACCATAGATGATGTATTAAAAGTACCCGGTATGTCAGACGAACTTTTTAATACAATTCAGCCCTATATTACATTAGAAGTGCCTAATAAATCGGCAACACAATTTGCAGGGTTAATGATGCCCTGCGCTTCGTTTGAGTTCAGGGCAAGAGGTCAACAGGGATTACCTATTGAGCAATCTTCTAATCTTGGGTCCCCGTTGAAGTTATACGAGCGAGTTAAAATTGGGATGCCTAAAATAAAAGGCGTGATGATAGTAGAAAAAGATGAGTATGAGCCAAGTTATACGGATTTTATGAGTGGTGGGATAGCGATTAGAGTAAATGATAGATTTCCCAATCTTCTACTTGGTGATTACAAGATTGAGGCGGGTGAGGGCTTGATATTTGGGTATGCACCGGTAATTACTTTTAAGACCCAAGGAGTGATTAAAAATAGAGAACGAGGAGTGCAGCTATATACGAATACGGGAGAGAATAACTTTCTCCGCGGCGTATGTGGTGAGATAGGAATTAATAGATATATCAGGAATTATATCTTCTTCTCTGATGCTAAGCTTGATAGCAAAGTAGAATATAGTACAGTTTCTGCTAATTATATCTATGATGCTGACCATTCCACGGAATCAAGTGTAGCCAATAAAGATAGGATACGGGAGCGATTAGTTGGGGCGAGACTTGAATATAAAAGGGAGGTAAAAATTGGTGTCACTGGATATAATACTACGCATTATTTAGAGAGCAATGAGAGAGGTGCACCTCTTGGTAGGTATTCTATCTTGGGTACTGATTTAGCATTGCATTTTAAGAAGATAGAATGTTTTGGCGAGATTGCTCGATATGATGAAAATTATGCTTGGGTTTTAGGTGGCGAATATAAAACAAAGGAAATAAAGCTGGGTGTATTATCTCGCTATTATCCATCAGAGTTTTTTAGTTTTCATTCTTCGCCCTGGTCAGATGGGGCAAGATTGGCAGAAAAGGGTAACTATATTTATATTGGATACAAAGGACTAAAGAATACAAAATTAATAGCATATTTTGATTACTTTACTCGATTGCAAGACCTAATTACAAGAAGTACTGAATACTCTTGTGAATTAGAGCATTTGTTCACAAAATATTTAACCTTTACTGGCAGATATTATTATGAGGATGCAGAAGAGACAAAGTGTCAAAAGATTAGGGTACAGGTGGATGCGAGTATCAATAATATTAACCTACGAGTACGAGGAGAGAAGATTTATGAAGCCCCCGAATCTCATTTCCCGCTGGGTCGGGATTTCCGCTTCGCTACAACTGGCGAGCTTATATATGGAGATATAGGAGTTAAGATTTTTAGGGCATTGCAAGTATCTGCCAGATTGATTTTATTTGCTTCAGAGCTACAGGAGTTTAGAATGTATGAATATGAACAAGATTTACCAGGGGTTATGCGGAATCAAATTATATCAGGCATCGGTAGACGGTTCTATCTGTTGATACAGGATAAGATTAATGCTTTTTGTATGTTGAGTGGTAAATATGAGATAACAGCAAACGAAGTGCAGGGCAGCAGTAACCCTGCAAAGGATGAAATTATCCAACAATACAGTATTCAGATAGATGTAGAGTTATAAAATCAGAAATCAGAAAAAGGGAGGCAAGATGAAAGAAAAGATAAAAAAGTTATCCGACTATAAGTGGTTAATACCAAAAGAATTAAGAGCTGGGATGCGAGTTGATGCTTTGTTTTATGCCAACGATGACATATTTACCACAATAGAGGATACAGCAGTTGAGCAACTGACTAATGTAGCTTGTCTGCCCGGTGTAATAGAACCTGTGATTGGTATGCCTGATATGCATTGGGGTTATGGACTGCCAATGGGTGCCGTCGGTGTATTTGACAAAGATGAGGGCATAATTTCAGCCGGCTGCACAGGATTTGATATAAATTGCGGCATCCATCTTTTACGCACTAACCTAACTGCTAATGCTATCAAGCCAAAGCTGCGGCAATTAGTAGATACATTATTCAAAAATATCCCTTGTGGAGTAGGGGCAAGCAGTAAGTTGCGGTTAAACAAACAAGAGCTGAAAGAAGTTCTAATACACGGAGCGGAGTGGGCAGTTAAACAGGGATATGGGATACCGGATGATTTAACCCATATAGAAGAAAATGGCTGTCTCAGAGGAGCTGACCCGACAAATGTTTCTCGTGAAGCCTTTTCACGAGGAGCGCCACAACTCGGTACACTTGGTGCAGGGAACCATTTTCTTGAAATCCAAGCCGTAAGTCACATTTATGATCCCGAAATAGCTAATAAATTTGGCATTATAGAAGAGGGACAAATAACTATAATGGTCCATTGTGGGTCAAGAGGATTAGGGCATCAGGTGGCATCGGATTATCTTGAAATTCATAAGGCGGCGGCTAAAAAGTATGGTATCAAGTTGCCAGACCCTCAACTTGTCTGTGCGCCGGCTAACTCTAAAGAGGGACAGGCATATTTTGCGGCTATGAAGGCAGCAGCTAATTATGCCTTCTGTAATCGGCAAATTATTGCTCATTGGATTAGAGAAAGCTTTGCCACCGTATTAGAGAAGAAATGGGAAGAATTAGATATGCACACTATTTATGATGTTTGCCACAATATATGCAAACTGGAGAAACATACGATAAACGGTAAGCAGCGCGAGGTTTATGTTCATCGTAAAGGAGCAACGCGTGCTTTTGCGGCCGGACATAAAGAGGTGACCGAAGTATATCGTGAGGTAGGACAGCCCGTCTTAATTGCCGGGTCTATGGGTACGGCTTCTTATATTCTTGTAGGAACTGAATTGGCAATGCAGGAAGCTTATGGTAGTTCCTGTCACGGTGCAGGTAGAGCAGCAAGTAGGCATGGAGCTATTAAGAAATATCGTGGCGAAGACATTAAGCGTGAATTGGAAGCCAAGGGCCAAATAATAAGAGCAACACATCCTAAGATTTTAGCCGAAGAGGCACCCGGTGCCTATAAAGATGTAGATGCAGTAGTTGAATCAGTGCATCAGGCAGGAATTTCAAAGAAAGTAGCACGGATGATACCGCTTGGCGTAGCCAAAGGCTAATCTTTAGCAAAGATTAAGTAATAAGAATTAATCTTAATCCTTATTATTTTTGACATTGCAGACTTCAATTGCGCGATTTATTCCTTCAGCAATGAATATATGGATTGAGAGAATTACACGGTCCAATACTTCATCCAATACTTGTAATTCTTGTTTTGTAAAGTCAGATAAGACAAAATCCGTAGGGATACCAATTTTAGGTCCTATGCCGATTCGGAGTCTTGGGAATTCGCGTGTCTCTAAATGATAGATGATAGATTCCAATCCTTTATGTCCACCGCTACTGCCTTTTGGTCTCATTCTTACAGTTCCAAGCGGAAGAGAGAAATCATCTACGACAACAAGGAAGTCAGATAATTCAAAATTTAATTCTTGTTTTAATTGTTTAGCTACTACGCCACATTCATTGACAAACGATAATGGCTTGATGAGATAATACTCTATTCCATTTTCATTTTTTATCCCTTGTAGCCAATTTTTTCTTAGCTTCAGAGCAGTCGTTGATGCCAATCTGTCTATAACCGTAAATCCTACATTATGCCTTGTCTTATTATATTGAGCACCGGGATTACCAATCCCGAAAATTATCTTCATCATAAATACAAACAAGCAGAAATTAATAGAAACTGGTAGAAACTAATAGAAATTTGATGATTACATCACTTCGTTTGTTTAGAATTTAGGGTTTCTGATTTAGAATTTCCTATTATCTACCGGGTCATATAACTTATTCCCACGCTTCTCTATCCACTTAACTTTATAATACTTATCCTTATATTGCCAGGCAGAGTAATTACACCGCTCAAGTCTATCAGCTGCTATGATTACTCCCAATAGTCCATACTTTTCAATTGCTTGGTGGGCATAATTAGAACAGCTGGGTGTAAAATTACATACTTCACCCTGACGAGTAGAAAAAACAACCTGATAGAGACGAATAAGAGTTTTACCCAGAAAGGTAAAGATATCTCGCTCGGCTTTGAAAAATTGATTCTGATGAGCCAAACATTCCTGCCTGACCTCGCTATCTGTCGGTTTGCGTAAAAGATAAGTCTCTACGTCTGTAGTATCAACACTCAGCAAGCCAATTAAAATTAAGAACAATATAATTAAATACTCTAAAAAGCTAATTTCTAAAAACCTATTTCCCAAGATGTTCTTGTGACTCAATCTCTGACATAGTCTTGCCCTGATATGCCTCAAATACCATAATAAGCCAAGGAACACCAAGCAGAGGGGTAAGCCATTCCATCATTCTTGGATTCCGAGTATCATATTGTCTGCCTACTCTTGGTCCAAGGAACTCTTCCAAAAGACAGCCAACACAACCATTCTGCTGAAATGCTTGGTAATCATTAATAATCACCCCTATTCCTATAAGTCTAAGCCATTCTGCCATCTCTATAGATTTGCCGTCATTCATCTCTATCCCAACTCTTGGTCCTATAAAAAGAGCTGCACATCCTGGACCACATCCACCTTTTGCACCTCCGCCTCCTGAGCCTCCTACTGGCTCTACTTTTACTGCTGATAACTCTGATAGAGTCGCAGCACATAAAATAACTACTGCTAAAAAGTACTTCATCATTCACCTCCCTTTTTTTTCTTCAAATATCTTTACCCCTTCTGGGGGTGTAAAATTAAATTGCTGCTCGTCAATTTCGCCATTTACTTTAAGATATTGAAAACTCTGCTCTTCTTTTAACTTTTCACCCCCGACATATATCTCTGAAATTACCTTCTGCGGTAACCATACGGAATCTATTTTTTGCCAATTCTCGTAATTAGTGGAACTCAATAAGCTATCTTTTAGGTCAAATATTTTACCCCGCAGTATAACTTTTCGTAGTGTATCAACAGCAAAGACAACCTTACTCATAATATTAGCTTTTGTTTTGGGCTTGGCTACTATTGTAGAATTATCTTGGGACTCAAATTCATATGCCCCCTCAAGCCCACGAATAGGGTTAAGCCCTAAAAACGACTCCATCCCTAATATCTGTTTTTCTAAATCACTTAACTCTGTGTAGTTCTTTTTCATAGCTCTCTTGTCTAATGGGAAATAGACCCACAAAACACTATCATTCAGAATAATAGTCTGTTCCGGCTTGGCACATTTAATCAATAGTTTATTTGGGGGCTTTAAATAAAATTTGGTTATAGTGGTATGGGTAGTTTTAGCCGTAGAAAAACTTTTAGTTACTTCACCTTGTAGCGTGTGAATCAAACTATAATTAGAATTTAGCTCTCCCATCCCACATCCCAAAACTATGTAAAGCCACATCTTGACAAAAATACACCCTATCAAATAGATGTCAAGCAAAAAAAGTCGTAAGCTATAAGTCATAAGCAGTAAAAGTTCTTTTCTTTCTCTCTACCATAATAGGGTAGCCACAAGAGGGGCATTTTTTATCTACTGGCTTATACCAGAGTGCAAATTTGCACTTCGGGTAATTAGAACAGCCATAAAATAATCTCCGCCTTTTAGTATGACGCTCTATAATATCGCTACCGCACTCGGGACATTTAGCTACCACTACTTTTGGCTTATTGATGGGCTTAGTATTCTTGCATTCAGGGAAGCCAGAGCAAGCGAGAAACTTACCATATTTTCCAGATTTAATAACCATCTGTTTACCGCAGTGCTCACATTTTTCATTTGTTATTTCTGTTTGTTCCTCAGACTTATTGATAGGTTTGGCATTCTTGCATTCAGGGAAGCCGGAGCAGGCAAGGAATTTGCCATGCTTACCCCACTTAATAACTAATGGTTTGCCGCATAGTTCGCATTTTTCATTTGTTATTTCCGTAATTTCAGTTCGCACCTCTTTTTTAGTTTGACTAAACCGTATAACATCTTCTTTGAATGGCTTATAGAATGAATTAAGCACTGTAAGTCGGTCAGTAGTTTTAGCTTCTATTTTATCCAAATTCTCTTCCATCTCGCGAGTAAAATTAACATTAAATATATCCGGGAACTGTGAAGTTAGTACCTTATTAACTGCCTCACCCAGTTCAGTAGGTGTAAGCTTACCCTCAATTTTATTAACATAGCTTTTTTCAATTATTCTTGATATTATATTGGCATATGTAGAAGGTCTGCCAATTCCATTAGATTCCAATTCCTTTACCATAGTGCCTTCTGTATATCTGGGTTTAGGTTGAGTAAATTTTTGTTCCTTTAATACCTCGCGTAAATTAAGTTTAGTTCCTTTGACTAATTCTGGTAAAGTTTCTTCTTTCTTAATCTCTGGGGCATAAATTTTTGTGAAACCCGCAAATTTTAAGTTCTCGCTCTCTGCCGTTAGTTCATATTTACCAGCACTAATAGTTAGTTTTCTATGCTCATATATTGCATTTTGTATCTGTGAAGCCACAAATCTATTCCAGATAAGAGAATAGATCCTAAACTGCTGTCCACTTAAATATTGTTTTACTGCTTCCGGTGTTCTATACACGGAAGTAGGCCTAATCGCTTCGTGAGCTCCCGCCACCTTCCCATAGCTACGCGGTTTAGCAGGTAAATATTCTTTACCAAGTTCTTTTAAAATATAGTCTCTTGCCTCATTAATGGCATGTGGTGCTATTCTAAATGAGTCAGTCCTCATATAAGTAATAAGGCCAACCCTACCCTTTTCGCCAATCTCTATACCCTCAAATAATTGTTGTGCCATCATCATAGTTTGCTTGGTGCTAAATTTTAGCTTAGACGAGGCATCTTGCTGAAGAGTTGAGGTAATATAAGGAGGAGAGGGTGATTTTTGCTTATCTTTCTTACTGAAAGATTTAACTATAAAATCCTGTGCTTTTAGCTCTTTTTCAATTTGTGTTGCCTCTTTTGCATTGGGGATTTCTATTTTTATAAGCTTTCCGTTGGGGGGTTCTATTTTTATGAGATTAGCCGTAAACTCATTCTTACCATTAAGATTGCACTTTATTTCCCAGTATTCTTCGGGCTTAAAATTCTTTATCTCTTGTTCTCTTTCACATATAAGTCTTAAAGCCACTGATTGTACCCTACCGGCGGAAAGGCTAGGCTTATGAAAAATAGACCATAAAAATGGTGAAGTATCATAGCCAACTATTCTATCCAATATCCTACGAGCCTGTTGTGCCTCTACCTTATCCATATTTATGGAATTAAGATTATCAAGAGACTTGATTACTGCGTCCTTAGTTATTTCATAAAATAGTGCACGCTTGGCAGGAGATTTAATTAATGACTTTATATGATACGCTATTGCTTCACCTTCTCTATCCGGGTCAGTGGCTAAAATCACAAGCTCGGCTTTATCTGCCGAATCTTTAAGTTTATTAGCAATGTCTTTTTTTAATATTACATATTGTGGGGCAAAATCATTATCAACATCTACTCCAAATTTCTTTGGCGGTAAATCTATTATATGACCCATTGAACTAATTACCTCGTATGATTTAGTCAAAAATCCCTGTATGGTCTTCGCCTTTGTAGGTGATTCCACTATTATAAGCTTCATAGTATTATGATGCTATCAACAGTTTGCAAAAAGTCAACTAAAATTTATACTGCCCTGGCAACTACTGCGGCATAAACATCTGATGCTCCTGCGTTGTAAAGCTCGCCGGCACACTCATCAAGAGTAGCCCCAGTGGTGCAAACATCATCTACAAGAATTAACTTTTTGCCTTTCACTCGCTCGTTCTTTTTTACCTTAAAAGCATCCTTAACATTTAACTTCCTTTTTTCTCTTTGTTCATCAAGCGAAGATTCAGGTGAGCCAATGCTCTTCTGTGGCTTGGTAGGTCTTTTTTGTAGGAGTACACCGGTTATAGTTGGAATATTAGTGAGGGTTGAAATTTCGGTACATAGTATTTCACTTTGATTATATCCACGCACCCGCTTAGCTACCGGATACAATGGAACAGGAATAATTGCATCCGCCTTGGCTAATAGTTCATCATTCTGAATAATCTTACCTAATAGAGTGCCAAGTTTTCTGCCGATAGATATTTTTCTCCTGTATTTAAATAACAGCACTAAGTCCCTTAAAATATCTGTATATTTACCAATCGCTCTTGCTCTTGTGAACTTATGAGGATGAAGGATACAATCGTTGCAAACCGCATCCCCCGGACTACCGCATCGTTCACAAAAAGGCGGCACTATTACAGAAATACTATTGAAACAATTCTCGCACACTGCTTTCTCTTTGGATGCAAGTAAATTACTGCATACACTACAATGTGGAGGAAGAATAAAATCAAGAATAGCTTTTAACACTGAACTATATTTACATAAATAGGATGAAAAGTCAAGAAAAACCGACGCCCCCAATAAGTTAAAAAACAAATGCCGCCGGGAAGGATAGCTCCCGACGGCATTCCCTAATAAATATCGCTTATTTCTTACCAACACATAGCTCTGGGGGTAATTTCAATATATTGAGCTGCTGACCAGGATAAATGAAACGAGGCCTCTTTATCTGTCCCTTATTTGTGTGATAGATAAGAGACCAAAGATAACCATTCCCTTTACCATACACTTCAGGAGACCCAGCTATCTTCCATAAGCATTCGCCTTTCTTTACCTGATGGATTTCGTATTTTAACTGCATTGCAGATTCGTCAAACTTTTGTTGCAAAGCGAGTAGGTCTGCTTTTAATTTAGCACTCTCTGACTCTAAAGTAGTGTACTCATCACCTTTCTGGGTAAGTTCATCTTTTGTTTTAGCAAGTTCTGCTTCCAATTCCTTTGCCCTCGCCAAAGCAGCAATTTCTTCCTTGGATTGTATATGAACCGTAGGAGAGTAAGAAAGACCCAAAGTAACTGCCCACGGATACTCTTCTGCCTCATAGTATCCTTTATACCATACATTCAATGGTGGGTCCAATGTGCCCCATGTCCCTGCTTCCGCACTTAATAAGAACTTAATACGAGGCGAAAGGTTACGATTTATACCAACAACTACTGTTTTGGGATTCTCAGTAACCGCAACCTTATCCCCATACGAATTTACATCAGTCTCACCCTCAATAAATAGCCCAAACGGTAAAGATAACCCTATTCCAAGAGGCACACGAGTATCAGAAATAGGATTAAGTGTATCCTGCAAATCCCCGATATTCTTAAGAAAACCAATATTCAAGTGAAGCATAATAGACTTGATACACTTTTGAGTAAAAACTAACTTTGCTCCACCACCCACTTCTTCGTTTGAAAATTTAGGACACCATTTATCGTATAATGGTAGGTCTGACGCTCCTGTTGGAAGTCTGGCAAATGCATAAGCTCCTAATAAAGTAACACACTCACCCGTAGGACACTTGCCACAAGTGGGCTGCTTCTTAAAGAAAATAATCTTGCCACCTATATCAGCATCTCCTACACCAACTTGCGCATCAGAACCAAGTCCCAAATGATACCTAATTAGTGGTGGATTGAGATACAGTTCTAAATTATCAAGAGCAGTCCAACTAATTCCATACTTCACAGCTAACTCACGATGTGGCGTACCCACAACCCACTCATCTTGATAGCCCTTGAAGTAACTATAGACCTCAACCGCCCCTTTGGGATTAAGGGTTCCCGTAACCACATAATCCCCATATAATGGAAAAACTGCTAAAAAGAATCCTACAATAGACATTTTACCCTCCTTGAATATAATTAAATATTAAATTTTACCCTTGTCAAGTCTTTTTTTGTTTTTTATATAAAAATTGCATAAACCATAGAGAAAACAAGAATAAAGACATAGAAGTGATTTGATTATGCGTAAGTCCTAATAATACATAAGCTTTGGAATCATAGTGCCTTAGGAAATCAACAAAAAATCTCCACCCCCCATATAGAGCTAAAAATAAACCGAATAAGTAACCATTTGGTCTATTTTTCTTCTCTACTGTCAATAGAATTAAGAACATACACACCGCAGCAAGAGTTTCATAAATTTGAGTCGGATGTACCCGAATAACTTTTCCAAAGGCCCATCCAGCAGGCGAATCAGCAGGAAATATTACACCCCACGGGAGATGAGTATGTTTGCCAAAGCAACAGCCATTTAAGAAGCACCCTATCCTTGCAATCCCCAATCCCAAAGCCACCGAAGGTGCTACTATATCTATAACTTTAAGAACATTAACCTGCCTCTTTTTTAAGAATATAATCCCAAACAGAACGGCAGCTGCAAATCCGCCATAAAAAATAAGCCCACCTTCCCAGACTTTAAATATTTGACCGGGTGATTTAGCATAATAGTCCAAATTCTCAACTACATAACTGATTCTACCCCCTACTATCGCCGCTATTATAAGTACAAGAGAGAGGTCAGAGATAATAGACTTGGGTATCTCGTATTTAATTGCACGGCGCTCAGCAATCCATGTACCTACTACAAAAGCTATGGCTACCATCGTCCCCCAAGAGGTGATGGATAAACCGCCGAGCTCAAAAATTACCCTGTGCATAATGCGAATAGTTAAATAGTGAATGGTAATTAGTTAAATAAATTTAGGTCAATATTTAACCATTTAACTATTTAACCAATTGAAAATATGTCTTTAATACTCATACCTATGTTTAGCAACATTTAAGAGCAATCCCATCATTGCAGACGAAACTATCATACTTGACCCACCATACGATATAAAGGATAAAGGAACTCCCACTGTTGGTACAAGCCCAGTAGTCATTCCCACATTTATAAGTATTTGAATTCCCAAAATACTAACTATTCCAATAGCAAGGAAGCTATTAAATTCTGACCTTGCCGCCCTTGCCATCTTAAATCCTCTCCATAAAGCCAAAAAGAAACAAATAAGAACTACGCAACAGCCCAGGAATCCAAATTCCTCTCCTATAGCAGAAAAAATGAAATCCGTATGCACCTCCGGTAAAAAGTCAAATCCCTTCTGCGTACCTTTTAGAATCCCCTTGCCTAAAAAACTACCCGACCCAATAGCAATTTTGGATTGTAAAATCTGCCACCCACTGCCCTGTAAATCACGAGAAGGGACAAGGAAATTTGTAATCCGAGCCTGCTGATAGGGCTTCAAGTGGCCCCAAAGAATAGAATGAGAAAGCCCAACCGCTAAGTTAATAGCAAAGATAAGGATGAACTCATTCAAAGGAAGGCGATTAAAATAGAAAATTAAAATCGCTAAAATTAAAAATCCAATTAAAGAAATCCAGTGTACACCACAAATTAAAGCCAAAACAGGCGAAATAATTACAAAAAGATATACTAATGGAGTACCTTTGTAAAAGAGTAACGAAAGCCCAAAGAATAAAAAAATAAGCGAAGTACCTAAATCCGGCTCTACTAACACAAGGAAAAAAGGGACAACAACAATTAGAACAGGAAGAATTAAGTGTCTTAATTCTGTAATACGGAACTTTTTATTACATAAGAAGCTGGTTAAGAAAAGCAGAGTACCCAGTTTAGCTATCTCGGAAGGCTGTAATCTTATACCCCCTATATCAATCCATCTCTTCGCACCATGCGACCCCGTACCTATAACAAAAACAAGAATCACTCCAACCAAAGAAGCTAAATAAAACACCCAAGAAAATGCATCCCAAGCTCTTAATGGGACTAAATAAAATATAATACCTACAATTAACCCTATAAATACCCACAATAATTGACGCAGAAAAATGGACGAAGATTCGCCGTATGTTGTGCTATATACAGATATTAGGCCAACAAAAACTAAAAATAAAGTTAGTCCAAGTAAGACAAAATCAAAATCCCTAAATACATTCCTGTTTAATATCATAGACAGTAATAATTAACTATTCTAAAATATCCCCACATCAAAAATCAAAAAGAATGCCACAGATTCACAGATACAAAAACCTAATTCCTAATTAATGTCGTAGCCTCCTTAATCCGATACCATATACTACGCCGATTATCTGAAAATCATCATCAGGAGTAACAATAATTGGAGAATACTGGGGATTGGAAGACTTTAAGACTATATGCTCCTTTTTGCGCTCAAATTCTTTTATCATTGACTCGCCGTTTAGTCTGCAAACTACAATATCCCGATTTTCAGCGCTCCTTTGAGCGATTACTATAGCATAATCACCCAAAAGAATAGATGGAGACATTGAATCACCATTTACGCGGACACCAAAAACCTCCTTACCTTGTTTAATTAATGCACCATCAGGCACCCATATCCAATCTATGACATCGGCTGGCAATATTTCAACAGGATGACCCGCAGGTACATTAGCAATCACTGGAATCTTGGGACGCAATTCTACTAAATTAAGGGGCATAATCTCCTTAGTAGAGGGCTTTACTCTTACCTTGAGCTCCTCTGATAAAAATTTCTCGAGCGATTCAAGTTTACGCTCAAGTTTGTTAAGTTTATCATTATCTGAAAGCACATTGCCCTCACCAGTAGTTCTGCCAAGAACAATAAAATCAACCGTTACGCCAGATAGCTCTGCAAAACGAGTAACAATAGAAAAAGAAGGCAATAATGTACCACGCTCATAACCTAATACACGAGCTTCATCTATGCTTAGTCGAGCAGCAAGATCACGACGAGAAATATGCAACCCTGCTTCCCTTAAATACTCTATCCGCTTACCCACATCACTTAAATCTAATAGATTAAATATTCTATCAGAATACCCCCCGGGAGACTTGCCCCTACCTTCCAAAAGCCAATCTACCGAACACTCTCCCAACTCAGCCATCTTAATCAATATCTCACCCTTAGGCTGCCTTACTCCCCGCTCCCAAGTACTTACCGTATCTTGCGAGACACCAAGCAGACCACCAAATTTATCCCCACTAAGCCCTAATACCTTTTCCCTTACATACCTTAACCTATTCTTACCCTGCAATAAATCTAAATCTTTTTTCATAAATATTATAGGATATTAACTTTTAGACGAAAAGTGAAAAAATTACGATTTTTTACTTGACAAGGCATATTGGGAGTATTATATATGGGTATGGTCGGTTGTCAAGGGGAAAATTGGAAAAGCAGTATATTTTACTTTCTTTTTTTGTTTTTTAAGGATTAACTAATTGGAGGGGAATTGGAAAAGCGGTATATTTCAGTGGGGGCAGATAAGAAAGTATGGTTGAAATTGTCTCCTCGGTTGCGGGGCAAAGAGTTTAGGGTGCCGCGCGGATGGAGGGAAGGGGCATATTTAGATTACAGGGATTGGAAATTGTTGGTAAGGTATGGAGTGGTAGGGAAAACAGTATATGTACAGAAGAATAAGAGAATTGATTACAGGGAAATAGTAGCTGGGGGGAAATTTTCGCTTGACAGCGCAGAACAATAGCATAATAATATGGTAGCTTTCTAAGACATAAATGAAAGTTCCCGAGTGGATAGGTCGCCGAGCTTTTAGTAGTAATACACATATCAAATCCCTATTAAAAGAGTTATCGCTTAACACTATTTGTGAATCTGCCAAGTGTCCCAATATTAACGAATGCTTTGGCAAGGGAAGTGCTACTTTTTTAATTCTCGGTAATATCTGTACAAGGAATTGCGGTTTTTGTAATGTTAAACATGGGGTACCTACTCCGATAGATAAGTCTGAGCCATATCGTGTAGCAGAAGCAGTAAAAAGACTCGGGTTATTATATGTAGTCATAACTTCTGTGACCAGAGATGACTTGCCTGATGGTGGGGCATCACAATTTATAACTACCGTAGCGGCAATCCGAAAACAGAAGACAGAAGACAGATGTCAGAAGTCAGATGTCAGAAGCCAGAAGACGGAAGACGGAAGACAGGGACCAGACATTGAATTACTTTTGCCGATACTTGAAAACAGGTGGCTTAACCAAATCGTAGCTATTCAGCCCAAGGTTATGGCTCACAATATAGAAACCGTGCCACGGCTTTATGCACAAGTAAGACCTTGCTTCAATTACTCGGAGGCAATTAAGTTTTTGAATTATGTAAAAAGGGCAGATAATTCTATTCTTACTAAATCTGGTATTATGGTTGGATTAGGGGAAACACAAAAAGAAGTCATAGAAGTAATGAATGATTTAAGAGCACAGGGGGTAAATATTTTAACTATCGGTCAGTATCTCAAGCCTTCTGGCAGGCAATTACCCGTAGTAGAGTATGTGCAGCCGGCTCAATTTGACGAATACAAGAGAATAGGACAAGAAATGGGGTTTAAGTATGTAGCTTCTGCTCCGTATGTCAGGAGTTCATACAAGGCCTGGGAAGGTGAAAGCTGTTCATAATTTTTACTCCTCTTAAGTCGATTAAGACATAAATTACGCGTAATTCTCATTAGCCAGCCACCAAATCTATCAGGATTTGAAATTTGGTCTAACTTTTGATATGCCCGGATAAAGCTTTCCTGTGCTATATCCAGCGCATCATCTCTATTTTTCATCATAGACAACGCCACACCGAACACCGCATCTTTATATCGCTCTACAAGGGTATTAAAATGAGCTGTTTCGCCGCCTAAAATCAACGCCACAAGTTTAGCATCTCTAATTTTCATCTCTATATGTAAGACACAAAAAAGAAAAATTATATTCGCTGACTTATTTTAATCTTTCGGGTCAGGAGACCCCCGCCACAGCGGGATCCCGAAGAAAGCGGGACCGAATCTACCCTTAACCTTTTCCATCGCCCGCATATCCCACCCCGCCGAAGCCACCGCCGGAGCGGGACAAACGGGATTTTCGCTTCGCTACAACATCCTGCAAGTATTGAGATATAGGGTTCTATGGGAACGCGGAATCTACCATCTCCTACGGGGCCTGGAAGGAAAGAGAAATATAGGATGGTGAACATAAGTAACCAAAATACATTGCTGTTAGCTCTAAAAATATATTTTGCCCCAAAGAAAGCGACAATATAAACCCCTAATTCAAAAAACGAAATGAATATCCACAATAAAATCAATCCTCCGGGCATTACTTTTAGTCTTTCGTTATACATCAAGTCACCCGCGCTTTTTATCTTACCACTCATTACCAGAGATAACACATTTTTTGATATAGGGTTCATCGCTTTTAATCTTTCTCTTTCATATCCGTAAAGTAATCGCGCCCAGTAGGCAAGTTCAGAATGCACAAACACTTTCACGAAGCCCAACAAATGTTCTTTGGCATAGAGAAACGGATGATTGCGTATAATTTCAATCCCCACTTCTCTCATCAATTTACTAATTTCCGGGTCATCGCCAAACATTTTAACTCTTTCATCGCTGACTTTGTATTTTGCTGTAATGCGTTCCAATATTCTTTGGCGAGCCGTTTCGTCACTAATGCCTTCTATTTGAGCCAGTACGGGTGCGGCGTTCCAATGTGCAATGTTGATATCTGCCATAGTTGAAATAAAGAACTTACCAAAACACTTGTAATTCCTTATTCCCCAAGGAGCAATCACACTTATAAAAACAACTCCCAATATAGCGACCCATTTAATAGCGAGTTTAAGTTTTGCTCTAAAAGCAATCATCATCCAAATAGCCACAATAATAGGGAAATAAATCCCAATCTGCCGTATAAAAGCACTAATCCCAAGTAAAAAAGCAGATAGAATGAAAAAAGTTGGCTTCCGAATTGAAATGCAAAGAAATAATATACTTAACATAAGGAATAAGGTAAAGCTCGTTTCAGTCAGGATTTGCGTAGTATATAATGCCTGATGTAAAGAAAGGGCATACAAAAGTCCCGATATAAAGCCGGCCGTAGGTGAAATCATTAAAGCAACGCACTTAAAAATTAGAACCGCAGTGAATGAGTCTAATAGTGCTTGTACCAACGCTACTGCCCAGGGATAGGGGCCAAAAATCTTATATATTAAGTATAATAGGACAGGATATCCGGGCATACGGGCAGGCTCAGGGAGGTAAGATTCTTTGGGATATACAGAAAATCCGCCATATTCTATCATTCGTGTAGCTAAATCGTGATAGCAATACGAATCCGCTCCTGGTCCAAACGCACGCTCAGGATAGGTAAAGACAAATAGTGAACACCCTACCCTGATGATAATGGCAACAATAAAAACAATGATTATTTGTTTTCTCATAGTCTTACTGCTGTTCAAGGGTTTAAAGGTTCAAGGGTTCAAATGTCAAAACCTAAATACGATGCCACGAAATCACAAAAACACTAAATTACACTAAAAAGTCAAAACTCAAAGTTCAAGAGTCAAAGTTCAAAGGTTCATAAGAGCTTTTTTATGGGAACTATTTAACAAACTGCCTAATCCTTTTAAGTGCTTCAAGGATATTGGATTCAGAGTTGGAATAAGTAAATCTAATATAGTCCTCGCCAAATCTGCCAAACACGGTGCCGGGCAAACACGCTACACCTGTCTCGTGCAATAATTTCAAGGCAAGTTCCCTTGAAGGTAGCCCATAAGCCTTGACATTAGGGAAAGCATAAAAAGCCCCTTTTGGCATAGCACACTTAAATCCCGGTATCTGATTAAGTCCATTAACTATAATATCTCTTCGTTTTCTATAAGTTTCAAGCCTTTCATTTAATATATTTTGCTGTCCTGTGAGTGCTTCAATTCCTGCGGCTTGAATAAATGGAGGGGTACAAGAATTACACTGAATTAGTAGCGAAGTAACCTGATTCGCTAATGTTTTATCCATTACTCCATACCCCAGTCTCCATCCTGTCATAGCATAAGTTTTAGAAAAGCTGTCTATGATTATAGTTTTGTCTTTCATCTCCGGGTAAGAAGCAATTGAGCAAAACCCTCCATCATATACCATTTCAGAATATACTTCATCAGAGAGCACCCAAATTTTTTTGTCTCTTAATACCCGAGCCAATTCTTCCATCTCTTTGTGTTCAATCATCCCGCCCGTAGGGTTATGAGGAGAGTTGAGAATTAAGAGTTTTGTTTTCGGTGATAGTTTAGATTTTAGCTCCTCTATATCAATACCGAATCCGTGTTCGTGCACAAAACGAATAGGTTTAGGGATACCGCCCGCAAACACGGTTACTGGCTCATATGTAAAGAAACCTGGGTCCGGATAAATAACTTCATCTCCCTGCTCAACTAATGTTGTAATACAATAAAAAATAATAGAACTTGCGCCGACACCGACTACTACTTCATCTGGAGTTATGTTTATTTTTCTCGTAGCAGCTATATGTGTGGCTATAGTTTTGCGTAACTCTGGGATACCCTGACTAATTACATATCCCGTAAAGTTGTCCTTGATAGCTTTTATAGCTGCATCTTTAATATTGTCTGGTGTATGGAAGTCGGGTTCTCCTATCTCCAAATGTATTATTGATTTTCCTTGTGCCTCAAGTGCTTTTGCTTTACCTAAGAACTCAAATGCCCCAGTAGGCACCAAATGCGATACTTTTTTAGCAAACATTATTAGAATACTATAACATAAAAATTAGGATGTCAAATATTTTATTTCAGGATGCCGAAACAAGAGATGCTGAACCACTCCTGCCCTGAGCAAGATTCTTCGGCTTTGCCTAAGAATGACAAGCGAAGGGTTCAGCCTGACAATTAAAAGACAAAGGGGCTCTCCAAAGAGAACCCCTTTGTCTATATCCTATAGAGCTTAGTGGTAAGTCTTCGTAGGTATCCCTGTTACAAGCGTACTTCTCGTATCTTTTGCGTTCACAGTTATAGTATATGTAGAGTCGGTTCCCGTATAAGTAAAGGTATTAAAATTAACAGTATCTGGCAGGTCCATATAAGGAGTACCGTCTGGCTGCAATAATAGGGCTGTAAATCCACCAGTATAATCAGTTGTACTATAACTACCGCCATGTGCTTTAGTCAAGTCATATGTTGCATAATCAATTTCAAACAACCCGACTGCTTGTCTCATTTTAGTAACTTCTGCTTCTGCCGCCCCTATTCTTGCTCTATCCTGTGCTCCCATAAATCTTGGTATAGCGATAGCCGCCAAAATACCAATAATCACGATTACCACGATAAGCTCGATGAGCGTAAATCCTTTGTTTTTCATTTGATATCACCTCCTTCTACTTTATTGATTAGCAAATCCTGTGACAGATTGGGAATAGTTAAATGGTTAAATAGTTAAATGGTTAAATAGTAATGCTCTACGAATACCATTTAACTACTCACCATTTAATCAATTACCCATCTTTAACGGAACTATTGCCGTTAATTTCCCTTAATTTGCCGTTATTCTATTACTTGTTATGTGCAGAATAATCTTGACCTTTGACTAAAAAGCGATATTATTAACTGCGTATATCCCAAAAAGATGAAAATATTGCATATAAATTGGTCAGGAAGGCTGGGAGGTGCGGAAAGATTTGTGTGTAGTTTGGCATTATATCAGAAGGCAGAAGACAGAAGGCAGAAGACGGAGGGCAGAAGACAAAGGACGGTGAATAGAATTACCATTGCTTATATGAGTGATAAGTCAGTATTGGGGGTAGAGACTGAGTCAAAAGATATAAAGGTAGTGGAATTCAAAATGAGGTCTGGATTTGATATTCTAAATTTTATTCGTTATGTATTTTTTATTCTGCGAGAGCAGTTTGATGTTATACACGACCATAATGGTCCGCCTCTTGTGCGGTTGAGCAAACTTTTTTCTCGCCGCTCTATATTCATCCAACATATTCATGGGACTAAATTTGGTAATCAGAAGTGGGAGCGTAGCTATGTGATTTTATGGAATCGCCTTACTTGTGGGCTGGTGGACCATTATATAGCTAATTCCTCGCATACTAAGAAAATAGTTTCTGCCAAAGAAAACATTCCCTTATCTCGTATCTCTGTTGTCTATAATGGTATCGATTTAGCCGAATTCACGGGCATCGGAGACGATAAACGAATAAGTATTAGGAAAGAGTTGGGGCTGGCTGAAAATGAGTGGGTAGTAGGTATAGTTGGCAGGTTGACCTTACAAAAAGGGATAGATAAATTTATTCAGGTTGCCGAGTCCTTTTTCTTCAATAAGAATATGAGATTCGTAATAGTAGGCGAAGGCGAGATAAGGGAAGAGTTGGAGCGGTTAGTAAAATCCAAAGGGCTAACGGGTAGGGTAATTTTTACAGGCGGAAGAAAAGATATATCAGCTGTGCTTAAAATCTTTGATATCTTTTTGTTGACAAGCAATTGGGAGCCATTTGGGATTGTTTTAGTAGAAGCAATGGCGAGTGGGATTCCCGTAGTTGCTTTTAATGTAGATGGAGTATCTGAAGTAGTAGATGAGGGCTGTGGAATGCTTATTCCACCGGATATAGATGAAGCGGTTAAATCTATATTGTTTTTGAAAGAAAACCCATCTGTCGCCCGGCAAATGGCAATAAATGGGCTTAAATTAGCAAATCAAAAGTTTGATATCCAAAGAAAAGTAAAAGAGATAGAAGATATTTATCTCTCATTGTACAAGAGTTCAAGAGTTTAAGAGTCTAATAGTTTAAGAGTTCAAAGGGCAAATCAAAGGAAAGCTGAAAGCCAAAAGCTGAAAATAAGAAATTCAAAGGTCAAAAGACAAATACATTGCCACGAAGACACGAAGGCACAAAGGGACACTAAAAGTTCAAGAGTTTAGGGAATGGGGGTCCCGACAGATTCCGTTGGGATTTCTGACGGAATAAGTAATTTTTCTGCTTGTTCGTATTTTTCTTTTGTTTTTGTAACTATATCTGGCGGGATGTGTGGTGCGGGTGGTTTTTTATTCCAACCTATTTGTTCTAAATAATCGCGTACAAATTGTTTATCATAGCTTTTTTGTGCCCTGCCTGGCTCATACTCTTTTAGGGGCCAGTATCTTGACGAATCGGGTGTAAATATTTCATCTACAATTATAATTTCATTCTCTATTCTGCCGAACTCAAACTTAGTATCCGCAATGATAATATCTCTTTGTGCAGCATAATTGACTGCAAATTTATATAGCTCTATGCTTTTGGATTTAAGCCACTGTGCCGTCTGCTTCCCTATTAGGTTTTGCAGTTCTGCCTCGGTTAAGGGTAAATCGTGTCCTTCGGTAGCTTTAGTAGTGGGAGTAAAGATAGGTTCCGGCAGTTTATCAGCTTCTCTTAATCCTTTTGGTAATTTTATGCCGCACACGGCACCGCATTCCCTATATTCTTTCAATCCTGACCCGGCTAACCAGCCCCTTACAACACATTCTACCGGTATAATAGTTGCCTTTTTAACTAACATAGAACGGGCTGCTAATTTGTCTTTATATTTTTTTGCTTCTATAGGGAATTCGGAAATATTAGTTGTTATTTTGTGGTTTTGGATGATGTGAGTAGTTAAGTCAAACCAGAATTCACAAATCCTTGTTAGAATTTTGCCCTTATCAGGTATGGGAGTGGGTAGCACTATATCAAAAGCCGATACTCTATCAGTGGCAACAATAAGCAGATTTGCACCTAAATCATATACATCTCTGACTTTGCCTTTTTTGAATAATGTTAGTCCTGCCAAGTTAGTATCAGAGAAGGTAACCATAAGAGGATATTATCAATTAGCAGAGAAGAGTCAACTAAAAAAGTTAAAATTCAAAGGTTCAAAGTTCAAAGAAGTCTAAAAGTTTAAGGGTTCAAAAGTTCAATAGTTTTCACGCTAAAATGTGGGGGTATTTGATTTAAGCATTATTTCATTTGATTTGTATAATGTAGATGGGAGAGGGGATAGAGGAGAGGCCGTTTTCAGCAATATTTCTAATTTGAATTTTCACTTGGCATGGAATTAAGTCTTTTATGTTTCTTTCTTCTGTTTTATTTTTTGTAGTTTTAATTTTTTCTATTGTAATTATTTGTGGTATTTCAGTAATTGGTTCCCTTTTAGCAACATATGGAGGGCTCCATTCGCCAGTTTTTTTGACCCATATTTGGGCTATCATTTTGGGCATTAGCCCGCTTTGTTTGCTTTTGTAATGTGTTTTTGTCCATATTTTAAATTCAATAGGTGTACTGTAAGTACCGTATTGTTTCAAATCGCAGCAAGGAGTAGGCGGTATTTTATCATTAAATGGGGGTTTGCTTATCATTTTAAATCCTGCCATCATAATCATTTGATTTATTCCTGTGAAAGCATGGAATCCGTCTACCCATCCCTTATTATTTGCTTTTATCATTCTATTTCTACCTGTTTTTATCTTATTTCTTTTTTGTTTTGCATAATCTTGCCATAATACTTGTTCTATTATCTCTAATTGTTTCCATTTATTTGTAATTTTAGTAAATATTTTTCTTGCTTCTTTTTGTTTTTCAGATTTAGGGTTTTTGGGTTTAACTTTTTGTCTAACATAAATAGTTCTTCTGCCTCTGACGAAGACTACATTGCCCAGCTTGCCATGGATAGATTGTAATAATCCGCATAAAGTAACATTAGCCATTTTTATTCCTCCTTTTTTAAGAGACTATAGACATTAGACTATAGACATTAGACTATAGTTTAAAGCTAACTATTTATCCTATTCATCCTGTTTATAATATAGGGATAAGATTTATTTTTCATTATGTATTTTTATGCAATTTTAGGCATATAGTTAAAAAAGTCTTGACTTTCTTTTAGTAGTAAGATATAAGAATACGGAAGACAGAAAAGAAAGTTCAAAGTTCAAAAGTTAAAAGAAATGCAAACCTTAAATCCTTTGCCACAAAGGCACAAAGGCACTAATTTACACAAAAATGAAAGTTCAAAGTTCAAAAATCAAGCATTAAAAGATATATTGGCGACTATAAAGAAGTATAGGATGCTTGAAGATGGGGATAAAGTATTAGTGGCGGTCTCAGGAGGAGCAGATTCTATTTTTTTATTGCGGTTTCTGCATACTTTGGCGACTGGCCCATTCTATAATTTAGAAAATGAACTACAGATTAAAAACTCGGAAGTCAAAAGTCAAAACCTAAATACAATGCCACAAAGGCACCAAGGCACTAAGTTACACCAAAATACTGATGTAACTAAGTCATTCTATAATTTAGAGCTTCGGGTAGCTCATTTAAATCATTGTCTTAGGGATGGTGCGGGTGAAGATGCTGCATTTGTTCGTGCGGAGTGTGATAGATTAGGTATTCCTTGTACTATTTCGTCCATAGATGTTCGGTCTTATTGTCGTGAGCATAGACTTACCTTAGAAGAAGGTGCGAGAGAGGTGCGGTATAATTTTTTATTAGAAGTATCTTCTGTTTATGGGATGAATAAGATAGCTACCGGTCATACGGGTTCTGACCAGGCCGAGACTTTTCTTTTGCGGGTAATGCGAGGATGTGGGGGTAGGGGACTTTTACTTATTCCGCCAATACGGAAGACAGGAGACGGAGGACAGAAGACAGAAGAGAAAGTTCAAGAGTTCAAGAGTTTAAGAGTTCAAGAGTTCAAGAGTTCAAGAGTTCAAGAGTTTAAGAGTTCAAGGTTCAAAATAGAAATTATTAGGCCTTTGATAGAGATAGGGCGTGAGGCAGCGCCTGATTTTTGCGCTAAGATTACCAGACTACATAATATATTAGAAGAAGAGGAGCAAGTTTTGGATGAGCTGACCGAGGATAGACTAAAGACCATAGACTATAGACCGAAGACTAAAGACCAAAGATCAATAGATAATGGTGAGTTTGATTTAGATAAGTTCCTATCTACACCTTTGGCAATAAAGAGAAGGATAATAAGAAAGGTGGTGGGTCATAATTTTTTTGCTCCCAGTTTTGAAGAGGTTGAGAATGCGCTTAGGTATATAGAAAATAATAGAGGAGGCAAAGAATTTGAGTTGGGGGAAGTAAAACTAATTAAAAGTTGTGGCAAGATTAGGATTGTTACTCAGCAAGAAATAAGGAGCAAAAAGCTTTTACTTGAATTACCTGTTCCGGGCGAAGTAGAACTGAATGGCTACAAAATAAAATCCAAACTCCAAAAGCTAAAAGCTAAAATCCAAAATCCAAATGGGGGAGTAGAATATTGTGATTTCGCTCATCTTACTCTGCCGCTCTTTGTAAGGACTGCTGAATTGGGGGATAGGATACGGTTAAAAGAAGGGCATAAAAAGTTAAAAGCATTGTTTATTGAGGCAAAAATTCCAGTCTGGGAGCGAAAGGGTATCCCTTTAGTTGTAGATGGGGGAGGCATTTTGTGGGTTGTGGGTTGGCGTAGGGCTTATAGGGCAATGATAGGGAAGGAAACAACTAAGATAGTGGAATTAAGTATCTTTTAGGTAGTAGGTTGTATCTTTTTAGGAAGGGAGGTAAGTTAAATATGGATAAGCGTAGATTAAAGCAAAGGCCTAAGAAATCTAATAAATCTTCTTTTTGGAGTGGGTTGGCATTATGGGGAATTATTTTTGTTTTTCTTTCAATTGTCCTGCTGTATAAGAAAGATGAAAATGTGAAGCAGATTTCGTTTTCTCAATTTTATAGCGAAATAAGTGCCGGGCATATAAGAAGCGTCATCATAGCGGATAGAGAGGTATTGGGAGAATTCAAGCTTCCCGTAAAGATAGAGGGACTAAATTATGTCAAGTTTCGTACCCTGATGCCGTACGAGGATGTGGGATTTGTAAATACTTTAATTGCTCAAGGGATAGAGGTTCAAGCAAAGCCATATGTAAGTATCTGGAGTAAGGTATGGCCCTTTTTGCCATTTCTACTTTTAATTGCCTTTTGGTTTATTTTGCTTTCTCGTGCGAGTGGTATTCCTAAGCAGGCATTGAGTTTTGGACAGAGTAGGGCGAAGCGTTATTTGGGAGGCGAGAAGGTGACTTTTAATGATGCGGCGGGATGCGATGAGGCGAAAGCAGAGCTTAAAGAGATAGTTGAGTTTTTGAAATCACCTGCCAAATATGAGCGTCTTGGTGCTAAAATACCTAAGGGAGTGCTTTTATTGGGAGCGCCTGGGACGGGTAAGACTTTACTTGCTCGTGCTACGGCGGGCGAGGCGGGTGTTCCATTTTTCTCGATGTCGGGGAGTGATTTTGTAGAACTTTTTGTCGGAGTAGGTGCTTCACGGGTACGGGATTTATTTGAAAAGGGCAAGAAAAATAAGCCCTGTATTATATTTATTGACGAATTGGATGCGGTTGGTAGGCATCGTGGAGCAGGGATAGGAGGTGGACACGATGAGCGAGAGCAAACTCTAAATGCTTTACTTGTAGAGATGGACGGCTTTGAGGCGAATAAGGGGATTATTGTAATGTCCGCAACTAATAGGCCTGATATACTTGACCCGGCATTGCTGCGCCCAGGCAGATTTGATAGGCGAATTGTAGTGGATAGGCCTGACTTGCGTGGAAGGGAAGAGATATTTAAAATACATACAAGGAAAGTACCTTTATCTAATAGTGTAAAGTTTGATGTTCTTGCTCGTGCAACTCCTGGGTTTTCGGGTGCAGATATAGCCAGTACAGTAAATGAGTCGGCTCTGCTTGCGGCAAAGAGGGGTAAAAATAAAGTAGAGATGCTGGATTTTGAGGAAGCACGGGATAAAGTTTTAATGGGGACTGAGAGAAAAAGTCTTTTAATTTCTGAATCTGAACGCCGTAATACGGCTTGCCATGAGGCAGGGCATGTGCTGGTAAGCAAATTTATACCCGAGACCGACCCGATTCATAAAGTGACTATTATACCAAGAGGTATGGCATTGGGAATAACACAGCACCTACCCATAGATGAGCGTAGAAATTATTCCAAAGAATACTGTTTAGCCCAAATTGCAGTACTATGTGGTGGAAGGGCAGCTGAAGTTATTATGCTTAATACTTCTACTACTGGGGCGAGAAATGATATAGAGGAAACAACTATATTAGCCCGCAAAATGGTTTGCAGTTGGGGGATGAGCAATGTTATTGGACCGATGGCATTGGGAGAGAAGCAAGAAGAAATATTTCTTGGCCGCGAAATAGCACAGCATAGAGATTATTCAGAAGAGATGGCTCGGCTTATTGATAAGGAGATAACTAAAATAGTCAGAACCGCAGAAGAGAGAGCTAAAAAGATAATTACCGAACACCGGAGCGATTTAGAGAAAATAGTAAATCGATTGTTAGAAAAAGAAGTCTTGACAGGAGACGAGATAGATAATATATTGAAGCCAAAAGTAAAACCTAAAAAGTCAAAAATATCAAAATAACAAGTACTCTTTAAATTAGATGGAGTTTATTAAATTTAGGATTACAGACGCGATAGATATTATACTTGTGATGGGGGGTATTTATTATTTCCTGTCGTTTATAAGAGGAACTAAGGCGATTCAAATGATTTTGGGACTGCTCAGCGTATTGGTGTTAGGCATTGCTGCTGACTTCTTAAAGTTTGAAACCCTTTCTTTTATAGCCAAAGGCTTCGGTGCTGTATGGATAATAATATTTGTAATCCTTTTTCAGCCCGAGCTAAGAAATGCATTCGCCAGAATAGGCAGAACGAGAATAGGCAGGCTATTCAATACTGAGACTAAAGATGTGATGGATGAACTAATTAAATCCGCTATTCTTTTATCTGATATGAAGCACGGCGGTATAATAGTTATTGAGCGTGATATAGCGTGCAAAAATTACATTGACACAGGGCATAAAATAGAAGCCAAAGTATCATCTGAACTTATAGCTACTATATTTAATCCCACTTCACCGCTCCATGACGGTGCTATTATAGTCAAGGGTGATTTAATAATCGCATCTTCTTGTATTCTACCGCTTTCAGAACGAATAGTTAATCCATCTATTGGCACAAGGCACCGCGCCGCCCTTGGGCTGGTTGAAGAAACTGATGCCATTTGTATAGTGATTTCAGAGGAAACGGGAAATATAAGCATTGCCGCTCACCGGGAGCTAATGACAAATATATTAAGAGATAAATTAAAAACTGAACTAACAAAGGAGCTATTATGAGTAAAAAAGAGCATTTATATTGGTTTATAGCCACTTTTTGCGCCACATTTGGGATTTTTCTTTACACTGTCGCACCTACTTTATCATTCTGGGATTGTGGAGAATTAATTGCATGCGGATATTCACTCGGTGTACCACATCCACCAGGCTCACCTTTACTCACTCTAATTATACGGGTATTCACGCTAATACCTTTTGGAAAAGAAATCGGCTTTAGAGCCAATATGCTTGGAGTTATCTGTTGCGCACTATCCGCCGCTTTCACTTGGCTGATTATCGTCAAAGTAATAGAAAGGATTAAAAAAATAGATACACGACAAGAAAAAATAATCGCCTGGATGGGCGGGATATGCGGGGCTTTTATTAGTGCCTTTTCTTATACTTGTTGGTGGCAAGCAGTAGAGGCGGAAACTTACGGAATTACACATACTATTCTGATGCTCTGCCTCTGGTTAGCGATGAAATGTGAAGAAAACATAAAAACCGGAGAATGGAAAAAATATCTCGTCCTTATCGCATACATTGTAGCGCTTTCATCAGGAATCCACCTAACTCCATTACTCGTTATGCCGGGAGTATTGCTGTTTATATTTTTGAGAAATAGACAGGAAACAAGAGATACAGGACTTTTGAGATTTATAGCTCTTACTCTACCCTTTTTTGCTCTACTTGCCACAGTGCCGTTGCCTATAATTTTTGCCCTCACTGCCTTTGCTATCGGGTTTATTATCTGGCCTACGCCGGGGAGACCAAAAGATACCAAGTTCTTCGCCTTAACAGCTTTGGTAATGGTTTTAGGATTTACAAACTATGGCTACTTAATTATTAGGGCAAGACAAAATCCAAGAATAAATGAAGTCGCTCCTACTAATATGCCAATTTTGTGGGAAGCATTCTCGAGACAACAATACGGACCAAGCGGATTCGCCGTTATGTTTCAAAGACGCACACAGACAAAAGAGACGGGATATAACTTTATAGAAGCATTAGGATGGCAGGGTAAGTTTTTTACAGATTACCTTATTTGGCAATGGGCACCTTATCCAAGAGAGGAAAGATGGGAAGGAAAAGAGTTATCTAATTTTGTGAAGTTCAGCAGCGTTGCTGTCAATGCTATTTTTATATTGCTCGGCTTATTTGGGATGTGGTGGCATTATAAGCGAGAAAAATTTACCTTCTACCTTATCTGGATTACTTTGTTTGTCACCAGCGTTCTGCTGTTATTTTATTGTAATTTTAAGTTCTCACCTTCTGACCCTAACCCGCTTCACAAGGCAGTTGCAGAAGTAAGGGAACGGCATTATTTCTTTACCGATGCTTTTGCATTATTCGGATTATACATTGGATTTGGACTATGGGGACTGATTTCAAGAGTGAAGCCCAAATGGCAATTACCAAACTCAATCATCGGACTAATAGCCCTAATTCCCATCTTTGGCAACTGGTACTCTAATGTAAATAGGCACGGTCACTGGATGGCAGATGACTATGGTTATAATATTTTGAACAGCTGCGATGACGGAGCCACTATTTTCACTAATGGAGATAATGATACTTTCCCCCTATGGTTTGCCCAGGAAGTAAAAAGAATAAAACCCTCTGTGAATGTGGCTAACTTATCTCTCCTGAATACTGACTGGCACATAAAACAGATTAAACAACAAGGTACACCAATGTCTATCACAGACTGGGAAGCAGCAAATATCGTCCCATATCCAGTGATTAAGAATGGACAAGCTGACCGCACCCAAATGCTAATAGTAAAAGATTTTGCAGTCCGTGATATAATAGCTACAAGCGGCGGCTTCAAGTTTCAGAAAAAAGTCTTTATGCCTGTTAAACGCAAACTACTGCCTAAAGAGTTGCAAAATAAGTTCCCAAAAGAGATGGAGATTATTGCGCCGTCTTACTATGTTAGACGAATACCTGAAAAATACTGGGTCAGATTACCCGAAGAATACTTCCTCCCCAACCAAGAGTTCGCTGACCTTATATTGAAAAATGGATACCATCCCACAAAGCCCGTGTATTTCGCTGTTACTGTATCAGAGGGCAATATGGATGGGATGAGACCTTACTTGAGAATGGAGGGATTAGTTTTTAGGGTTGCTGGACCAGAAGGACCGAGATTTGATGTTGCGCTGACAGATTCATTGCTAAATAAAGTATTTAAGTATCGCGGCATTTTTGACCCTAAGGTTTATCTGGACGAAAACACTAAACGCTTACTTACTAATTATGCAGGCGATTACTTTGCATTAGGAATGGCTCACAGGAATGAGGGAAAAGTCAACAAAGCGATAGAAGATTTGGAAAAAGGAAGAAAATTCAAAGTAGGTGAAAGCTTAATACCCGTTACTCAACAATTAGCTTATCTTTATGAAGTCACGGGCAACCACGAAAAAGCAGAAGAATATCTTAAAATCGCTTGCAAAGAAAATAATAAAGACTCTGACTGGTACGGATTGGGAAGAGTTTATCTGCTACGAGGACTTACAGACAAAGCAAAAGAATCTTTCGAAAAGGCAATTAAAGTTAATCCTACGGCACCATCACTTGGGTATGCAGGACTGATACAACTTTATTCTGAACTACAAAATACGGATGAGATAAATAAACTACTTGCCAAATGTAGCCAGGACCCTAAAATGGTAGGCGAAATCTTGAGAACCTTCAGGATGGAAGGACAAAATACACTCGCACAATCACTGTTGAAAAGCTGGCTCCTCTATCACCCACAAGATACTTTGGCTCAAAAATTGCTGGATGAAATAGGAACAGATTAGCGAACTTTTAGTGTAATTTAGTGCCTTTGTGTTTTAGTAGCAGAGTATTTGGGTTTTGACTTTTGATTAAACATGCAAACAAGACAAGAAATAGAAAAAGTAGAACACCAAATTCTCGCCCATTATGCGATGAAATCAGACGAATCACAAGACAGAAAGCATAAAGAACCCCAAGACCCTTATAGAACCCTATACCAAAGAGATAGAGATAGAATTATCCACTCTGCCGCCTTCAGAAGATTAGAATATAAGACACAAGTCTTCATAAACCATGAGGCAGATTATTACCGCACACGGCTAACCCATACAATAGAAGTTAATCAAATTGCCAGAACTATTGCCCGAACCCTAAAACTAAATGAAGACCTTGTAGAAGCCATTGCACTTGCTCATGATATTGGACATACGCCATTCGGACATGCAGGAGAAGAAGCCCTTAACGAAAGGATGAAAGAACACGGTGGATTTGAACACAATCATCAAGGACTTAGAGTAGTAGATGAATTCGGTGGCAGATACCCAGAGTTCAATGGTCTTAATCTGACTTTTGAAACAAGAGAAGGTATTATTAAGCACACCACTAAATATGATAAAACGCCTACACATCGGCTTGGAGAGTTTTCGCCCCGCCTCACTCCTACAATGGAAGCACAAGTGGTAAATATAGTGGACGAAATAGCATATAATTCGCACGACCTGGATGATGGACTGAAAGCTAATTATATTACTACGGAACAGCTACGAAAAAAAGTGAAATTATGGGAGAAAATATATTCCCAAATAGAAATTGAAGATATAAGATTACGACAGTATAAAACTATTCGCGAACTTATAAATAAGCAGGTCCACGATGTTATTAGACATACACAAAAACAAATAGATAAATATAAAATTAAATCCGTTACTGATGTCAGGAATTATGGAAAACCTATTGTCTCCTTCAGCACACAGCATACTGAACTACACAAAGAATTGCAATACTTTTTGCACCAATACTTATATAAGCATTACAAAGTAGTTAAATTGCATAATAAAGCTAAAAGATACTTGAAAGCTCTATTTGACACCTACATTGCAGATATACACCAGTTGCCACCTTATTTTTATGAAAAATCTAAAAAAGATAAATACCAAGCCGTATGCGACTATATCGCCGGGATGACTGATAGATTCGCACAAGAAGAATACGAAAGACTATTCCTGCCATATACTAAAATGTAATTTGATTTCTTATGTACTTTGAATTTTGACTCTTAGACTTTTGTGTAACTTAGTGTCTTTGTGCCTTCGTGGCACCGTATTTGATTTTTAATTTTATTTGACATTTGAGTTTTAACAATTAAGCTTTATTTAAGTAGATGATAGAAAGATTATTTAAATTAAAAGAGCATAAAACCAACATCCGCACTGAAGTCATAGCCGGACTTACCACTTTTATGACTATGGCTTACATAGTGGCGGTCAACCCAGCTATACTTGAAGCCGCCGGCATTCCAAGAGGTCCATCTATGGTAGCTACTATTATAGTTGCATTCTTTGCCACTTTCGCTGTCGGGATTTATGCTAATAGACCTTTTGCTATGGCTACTTATATGGGCGAGAATGCCTTCGTTGCCTACACAGTCGTCAAAGTACTCGGTTATTCCTGGCAAACAGCTCTCGGTGCTATATTTATAGGCGGAATTATTTTCACTATTATTACTATTCTTAAATTAAGGTCCTGGTTCGCTAATGCAATTCCGGTTGGACTTAGTTACTCTTTTGCCGTGGGCATTGGGTTATTCCTTACTTTCATTGGCTTAAATGATACGGGAATTGTAACCATAGGAGTACCGGGCACACCCGTCCATATAGGCAATGTCAGAAGCCCAGAAGTGCTTATGGCAGTATTTGGAATCTTGTTGATAGCCATTCTTATGGTCAAAAAAGTAAGAGGTGCTATTTTAATAGGGATGCTCGGGACTACATTTCTAACTTTCATCTTCGGAATTGCAAAACCGCCTACTCAATGGGTTAGTCTTCCACCGTCTATTGCACCTATTTTTATGAAATTAGATATTGTAGGGGCTTTATCTTGGGGATTCTTTGCGGTTATTCTTTCTATGTTTGTGCTGGATTTCGTGGATACAATTGGCACAATGATTGGAGTATCGGCAAGAGCGGGATTCTTGAACGAAAAGGGCGAGCTACCCAATATAGAAAAACCACTACTTGTTGATGCTCTTTCTACGGTACTCGCTCCTTTAGTTGGCACCACTACATCAGGCACTTTTATTGAATCAGCCGCAGGTATTGAAGAAGGCGGCAGAACTGGCTTGACCGCTGTTGTATGTGCAACCCTATTTTTAGGTTGCTTATTCTTTGCTCCTATATTTACAGCCATACCGCCACAAGCATATGGACCAGCACTTATTATCGTCGGAATGATAATGATTTCAGTCGTCGCTAAAATTAACTTCCAAGACTATACAGAACTAATACCCGCTTTCTTTGTCATCATACTTATGAGTTTTACTTACAACATTGGCATAGGAATAACAGCCGGCTTCGTCTTATACCCTATATTTAAACTCATATCCGGAAGGAAAAAAGAAATCCACCCAGGACTATGGGTACTCTTTGTATTATCGCTCATCTTCTATATCTTCTACCCCTACTAACCCAACCCCTCATACCTTTGAACTTTTATACTTGACTTTTCCCATCCCCACTTTAATAGTATAACATATCGTTAGCTAATAATTATTATGGTTGAAAAAATACCTATTTCATTCAGAAAAGAAGTTTCTGAGATTCCCTCTACCACCTACGGTACATTTGCCATTTACAAGTATCCTGCTAAATTTATACCTCAAGTAATTGCATTTGTTATCAAGAAATACGCAAAACCAGGCATGAAAATATTTGACCCTTTTGCTGGATATGGAACAGTGGGAGTAGTTTCAAAAGCTTATGGGTACAATTATATAATGTGGGATTTGAATCCCATTATAAATTTAATTCATGATGTTGCTACAATAGATGAAATAAAATTAAATGTTTCGGTTCTGCTTAAAGATATCAGAGATTCGCAAAAGAAATTTATTCCAGAATGGTCTAATTTGGATTATTGGTTTCCAAAAGAGTTTTTACCAATGCTTTCCAAAGCATGGGGATATGTCTATTCGCTTCCCAAAAAACAACATCAAGTGTTGTTAATTCCATTACTTAAGGTTACCAGGTACTTTTCATATAGTGATGAGAAGGTTCACAAATTATATAAATCTAAACATTCAAAAGAAAAGGTTAACAATCTTTTAAAAAATGATTGGAGAGAAGAGTTTTATCGTAGATTGGGAAAAGAAATAAACCTACTTGTAAAACGGGTTGAAGAATATAGTCATCTTAATCATAAGCAAGTAGAATCTACCATAGAATCTGGGAAGGATATATTCGACTTAAAATTAAACCAGAAAGTTGATATTCTGGTTACTTCTCCACCTTATCTACAGGCACAGGAATATATCAGATCCACTAAACTTGAACTATTCTGGCTTGGATACAAAGAAAATCAAATAAAGGGATTAAGTAAGAAGGAAATCCCATACAGACAAGTTGAAAGAATAAAAATATATTCACCTACTTACCATATATACAGGGACAAAATAAAAGAACCCCATTTGATAGAACTATATGAGAGATATTTTCATTCTATATTAAAAATATTTACTGACCTGGGGGAAAATGTAAAGAGATATATGTGTATCTTTGTAGGACCAGCGAAGATAAGAAATTTTTCTATACCTATTGATGATATTGTCATAGAACATTTACAAAAATTTGGATGGAACCATAGAGTCACATATATTGACACAATAGTATCAAGAAATATGTTCCAGTCAAAAATAAACCCAGCTTCTGGATTAGAAGATGAAAGAATAAAAACAGAGAATCTGGTTGTCCTGGAAAGGATAAATTGATGAAATTCAAATTATTTTATCCAACACAAGAAGAAAAAAGCAAACAGAAATATAAAAAGCTTCTATATGGAGTATCACAAGCCAGTAAGCTTTTTAGCGAGAGCAAAAAACCCTATATTCATTACAGAACAGCTGAAAACATATTCTGTAAAAGCTTTATAGCAAAAAATGTCGGCAGAAAGGACTGCTCTGTAGATGCTATCAAAATTGACTATGGAATAGGAATAAAAACATTTGTCAGTAATGGAAAATTACGATTCGAAAAAATAGCGGAGTTTGATGATAGAAAAAAATATCCATTAGATTATAAGGATGGCTCCAAGTTGATTAAACAAATTGCCTCTTACAGAAATAAACGACTCGAAACTACAGTAAAAGATTTCGGTCTTGATAATGTAGTATATCACTATATCATCCGGGACATTGGTAAAATTTTTATATACGAATGTCCTATGATACCAATCAATGAAAAATTAATCAGTATAAGAAAAACCAGAAGAGCTTCAGAGCATATATTGAATTTCAACGATAAGTGTTATGATTACCTTTTCAATTTAAGTAAGCATACTTTATATCAGGGATTTTTAACTATTAATCCTTTAGATATAATAGAGTTACCAACTAAAATTGACAATAAATCTTTGACTGATGCATTAGAAGAATTAATTGGAGAAGAAAAAAGTGCGGAATCTTCTCTTCTCGAAACCAAAGAATATGTGATTCTCCCTTTATATAGCATTCGGATGGGTGAAGTGCCAGAGAGAAGCGGTCTTAATCAATGGCATGCACGTGGAAGACCGCGAGATTATGACGAAGTATACATTCCAATTCCTATAATAGTTCATAAACAGAAACCAGGATTCTTTCCCGGGCGAGACCATAAATTTAGACTCAAGACAGAAGATGGTAGGGAATTTTTGGCAAAAATATGTCAAGAAAATAATAAAGCTCTTATGACAGATCCTAACAAAGATTTAGGCGAATGGCTCTTAAGAGATACTCTTGGCTTAAAGAAAGGAGAAATAGCTACTATTGAGTTCTTGCGGGGAAAAAACGCTGATACGGTGATTATCTATAAGCTTTCAGAAAATGTCTACCAAATTGCCCTTCATTCATTCGGTAGATTTGAAGAAGAGTACAAGAGTATTTAGCAAGTAAAGACCTATTAATCCTTTGAATGTATTGGAATACATTGCAGAGCGAATAGGACAAGATAGTTGGAGATTGAAAAAACAAGGACAAAAAATACTATTTGAATAAAATTCTTAAAACTGCAACCCTTTGAACTTTTAAACTCTTTTTACCGTATTCTTATTGCTTTTTGTACTTTTGTACCACTGGCTGTGCAAATCTTGTAAAAATAGATTCCTGGGGATACTTTTTTACCCGCCGTATCTTTGCCATCCCAACTAATACTGTGTTTGCCTGCATTCATAGATTTATCGACAAGAGTACAAACTGCTCGTCCCGCTAAGTCGTAGATAGCAATGCTAACCTTACTATTAGTTGCCAAAGTATAATGGATAACGGTCTTGGAAAGACTGGGATTAGGCATACTATACACACCAGAAAGCAATCCAATTTGCTCTTCTTCAACGCCTACTGAAAGTCCACATATCAATGTATCACGGACATAGACATCAGCAGAGACGATGGGTAATGTATCCATTCTAATTGCCTGCTCAATTCCTGAAGTATCAATAAAGACTTCGGGTGAATCAACGATTGTTTCAACATCCCCAAGACAAGTATCCGAAGATAGAGGGCAAGAAATATAGCCATTGGCATCTACTTTAGCCACAAGTAGATTAGTAGGGAACCACGCTTGTGCTGGCCACTGTGTATAGCCGACAGAGGCATAAAAACTATTAGGATATTCTATAATATACTGACCATAGTCATCAAAATTCATCCAAGTTGCTGGGCACCCCGTCAATACTCTTGACCAGATTAAAGCTCCTGTGGGGTCTATTTTAGTCATCAGAAGGTCAAAAGGACCGGGAATACCGGGATTAGCGCTGCCTGTAAAAACATAATTACTATCCGAAGTCGGCTGAATACAACGCGAATTCGCCATCATTGGAATAGTATAAGTTCTGCACTTCCCGCCCCAGCCAACCGTTAAGTTAGGGTTCAATTTCATAACAAGGATGGTCGTATCTATATCACCAGTTAATATGTAGCCGGGTTGGTGGTCGTTTTTGATGTTATAGGCACATTTATTTTGTCCTGCAAGAATAGGATAATTACATAATCCTTGTAGATTATTACCATTTAAGTTGATACCCTTAAAAACTAAAGGACTAAACGGTATCTGTGGATTACCCGTCTTGCCTGCAACAACAAAAGATTGGCATGGGATCATAGTAGAATCTTCTATAATAGAATATAGATAGTCATCCGTATGCGCATACCCATACATCATTGCCCCATATACCCATACCCAGTTCACCGCCCCATTCAAACTATTTACGCTCATAACTAAAGCATCTGACTGGCCCCCACAAGGGGCAGGCTCTACATTCCCGGCAACTAAATAACTACCCCCAGTATTAGTAATAGAATATGCATAATCGTTAAGTAGCATCTGCTCAAACATCCCGCTATACAGAAAGCCCCAGACTAACATACCGTCTTTGGCAATTTTGAATACTATAATATCAGCAGTATCAACAGGGGAGCCGGAAAATCCAGGTGTAGCATAGCCAGTTACCACATAATAAGTAGTCTCCTTATCCACATAATCAACTATAACGGAACGACCATGCTCATTACTCATAGGACAAGGAAAGGCGTATGCTTTTGACCAAAGTACACTACCGTCTGAAACTTTTATCTTAGTAACAAGAATATCATTATTATTCCCTATAGGACCTGGCGTTGTATGTCCAACAACTATATATGCATCGTCAATAGCGTCGTAGGCAATACAATAAGCAGTATCATTATGAGATTTCTCCTGCGTGAAATTATCATAAGCCTTTGACCACACCTGACTTATCAAGAAAATTATTCCTATCATTTTACCCCCTTTTTAGGATAATGGTTTAACTATTCAATTTGTCAAGTAAATTTTTTATTGACAGCCGGTATTATTGGGATATTATTTAACTAATCTATGAAAATTAAATACCAGAGGAGGCGAAGTGAAAGTTACTTATTTAGCCCATTCAAGCTTTTTATTAGAAACAAGCGGAGGAGCGAGAATAATCACCGACCCATATGAAGCAGGAGGATTTGGCGGTGAAATAGGATACAAGCCCATAACTGAAAAGTGCGATGCTATCAGTATTTCACACGAACACGCAGACCATAATTGGACAAAAGATATACCGGGGAAGCCGACCATAATTAAAAGAAATAACTCGGTATGGGGGATAACATTTAAGAGTATTTCTTCTTTTCATGACCCAATAAAAGGAAAGCAAAGGGGCAAGAATACTATTTTCGTCTTCAATGCTGATGGGATTAATTTTTGTCATCTGGGAGATTTAGGGCATACGCTAAATGAGGAATACAAAAAGAAAATAGGTTTGCTTGATGTCCTGTTTCTGCCAGTGGGTGGACTATTTACTATTGGACCGGAAGAGGCAACACAAGTGATGAATCTGTTATCGCCCAAACTCGTTATCCCTATGCACTATAAGACAAAGAGCATCGGTTTCCATCTTGCTTCGGTTACACAATTCACAAAAGATAAAAAGAGAGTAAAAGAAACAGGTGGGCAGGGAAGTGAAATTACGCTACCCGCAGAACAAGAGATTTGGGTATTCACACCCACACTTTTATAAGGAGGAGAAAATTATGAATTCACTTTATGCGATGATGCCTCCATCAACGGGGGGAACACAAACCGGAGGGGGATGGATGACTATACTACCTTT
>JACQXS010000004.1:36924-45481 GCA_016208615.1 Candidatus Stahliibacteriota bacterium
TTCTACTTCATGCTGATTATACCTCAAAGACAGCAAAAGAAAAAGCACGACGAATTGATGAAAAATTTGAACAAGGGGAATAAAGTAGTAACCTCGGGCGGGATACATGGGACAATAATCAAAGTAGAAGATACTACCGTAACCTTGCAGGTATCACAGAAAGCAGAAATAACAGTAGAAAAGTCAGCTATCGCTCACTCTATAACCTAAAAGAATTAGCTTATTAGGAAATTCCTAATGCCTAATTTAATGAGCAGTATAGAAGTATTGGGCTTAAATACATTAGACCACGACGAATGGAATACTTTCGTGATGGAAGCGATAAATGGGACAGTCTTCAACACAATAGAATGGATAAAAGTATGGCAAAATAGCTTCCCTAATGCCACCCCTTTATTCATAGTATTAAGAGAAAAAGAGATTCAATCCGCTATCCCTTTGATAAAGATTAGGAAGGCAGGATTTACAAACTATTACTCTATGCCTTACGGAGATTATGGCGGCATACTATCAAATCCCAAATCCCAAGCCCCAAGCCCCAACTATTCGCAAGTAGAAGCCCTTTTCAGTCAACTAAGTAAATTAGCCAAAGGACGATGGGGAACAATAGCAATATCTGACTTTTATGATACCGCTAAAGACTTGGAAAGCATAGGCGTCCAAAAGGTCAAAACTACTACCCATATTTTGACATTAGCTGATAATTATCAAGAGATATGGGGAAAATTGATCCCACTCAAAAGACAATTAGTGAGACAATCTCAAAGGAAGGGAGTTGAAATTGTAAAAGTTAAAGATGAGCAAGATGTAGTAGAATGTTATAAAATGTTAGAGGAGACAGCAGTGAGACACGGAAAAAGGAAACCACGCTTTAAGTTAAACTTTTATCTTAACATATTTAATGAAATGGGGAAGTATCTACGCTGGACAATGGCTACTGTAGAGCAAAAGAAATTAGCAACCTCTATCTGTTTCGCCTACAAAGATACTTTAACTTACTGGGATGGTGGGGCCTACTCTAATGCTTTAGAGTATAGACCTAACGATGCTCTTATGTGGGATGGAATAAAATGGGGGAGCGAAAATAGATATGAACACTTTAATCTTGGTGGCTCACCATCCAAAGGGCTGGCAAGATTTAAGGAGAAATGGGGGGCAAAGACAAAGGATTATTGGACTTATTATCTGCAATCCGCAGGATTTAAGATAGCCAAATATTTAATAGGAAAATTCAAAGTCCAAAGCTCAAAGTTTAAAACACCCCGTCTGCTTCGCATCCACCCCTCTATAAGAGGGGAATAAATCCAAATGCCAAACAAGTAATTAGGACAAATGCATAGGATAAAAATAAAAGTAAGATATATTGGAATAGATACTCCTGAAACTTATCCTCCGCGTGGGCCCCAATACTATGGCAAAGAAGCAACCGAAGCAAATAGAAAATTAGTAGCAGGCAAGCGAATAAAGATGGAATATGATGTGGATAAAAAAGATAGATATGGTAGGACTTTAGCTTATATTTTTGTAGATACCGTTTTTGTAAATGCTGAACTATTAAGACAGGGATATGCAAAGACTTATTTTATACCGCCAAATACCAGATACTTGGTGCTATTTACTAAATTAGAAACTGAAGCCAAAGAGGCGGGACGCGGAATATGGGCAAAAGAAGTTATGTAGGGATTTGATTCTTGCCCCGACTTGGCGAAGGTATCAAATCCAAATGTGAAGTAACATAATATGCGGAACCTAAAATACCTGATAGGTCACCAAGAGCAGAGGGAACTATAGGAATCTCTGCTCTATGATATAATCGGCGAGCTACCTCTTTACGCAAACTATTGAACAATATATCACCTGCTTTAGCTATACCACCACCAATCACTACTATTTCAGGCGCTAACACATTGCATAATCCCGCAATAGCAATACCTAAATAATAGCCCATAGAAGTTATTAGTCCACAAGCAAAGTCATCACCTTTATATGCTTCTGCGCTAATGAGTTCAGGAGTTAGAGTTTTATATGTTGAGAGTAAAGTATTTAGCCCTATTTTTATCCCCTGCACAGCTCTTTGAATAAGAGCGTAACTACTAACATAACTTTCCAAGCACCCATAACTGCCACAACTACAAGGTGGACCATTGGCGTCTATAATAATATGCCCCACCTCACCCGCAAACCCAGTACCTGTATATAATTTATCATCAAGTATTAACCCACCCCCTACACCTGTGCCAAGAGTAAGTAAGAGTAAATTATGCACTTCCTTACCCGCTCCATATTGCCATTCTCCGCAAGCATACATATTGGCATCGTTTTCCACGGTAATAGGGATTTTAAGTTCTGTACTTAATTTACCAAGGATATCCAAATTGCTTGTGCCGGGAAGATTAGGCGAGGAATGAATTATGCCCCGATGCACCAGCCCCGGCACGCCAATCCCGGCGGCATCTACATTACTATTGCTTATAAGTTTAAGAATACAAGAAATAAGAGTATCAGAAGTGGTTGGAAGAGAATTAAACTCCCTAACCTCAGGCGGAGTTATTACTCCCGATTGCTTCGGGATTTCCAATATACCTGACTTGATATAAGTGCCACCTACATCTATGCCTATTATTTTGGACATTATTTTAGACAGAAGACAGAGGACGGATTTCTGATTTCAGATTTTTCTTTTTGAACTTTGAGCTTTGGCATTTGAACTTTTAATTATTCTTAGGATAGGTAGCTTTTATAGTAGATGTCATCCCGCCCCGGGGAGTAAATTCACCGCATACCTCTATCTGTAAAGGAGAACAAGCACTGACAACATCCGCCAAAATACGATTGACCGCATTCTCATAAAAAATACCCAGATTACGATAGGCAAGGATATAGGATTTTAGAGACTTAAGTTCAATACACAATTTGTCAGGAATGTACTTTATGATGATAGTGCCGAAATCCGGCAACCCAGTTTTAGGACATATAGAGGTAAATTCAGAAATAACAATACTAATCTCGTAATTCTTAAACTGATTCTTAAAACACTCTATTTTGGGTAATTCGGCATCTAAACCCGCACTCGCACAATCCTTATATTTCTTCATCTTATATCCCAATTTTAATTACTTTTATCGGCTTATACCCCTTTACTTTCACAAAATAAAATCCTGGTGGTAGATTTTTCCCAATAATACTTTCTTTTGTCTCTTCGACTAACCTGCCCATCATATCATAAACCTGAATTCTGTCTTCTATTTTTTGTTCTCTAACTTTTGTAAATACAACAAAAGGATTAGGGTAGACCTCTAATTTTGACTTTTGGTTTGTGGTCTTTGAATTTTCTTCCGTCCCAAACAATTTTGGGCCATCCAAAGTTACGCTATCTGCCAAAAGTCCCATCCCCGGGAATGTAGCAATAGCTACTACTGCAAAATTGGCACTCTCAGGTGCCACGATTTCTTTCGCATACTCACGATAGTTCAATGAATACATAATGGGAATAATTGTTACTGTGTCTATTGGTTGTTGACCTATTTTTAGCCATGTGATTGTAAATGACCCTGCTGATATATTTGAAGTCTTCGCCCATCCCTTAAAATGATATGTGGAATCACAACAAATAGGCACAGTAGTTGTTGCAAAAGCCATACTATCAGGGCAATAAAGCTTAATAGCAAGTTCACCCACATATGCATTAGTATCTTCTACTGCTGACCCCGGACGCAGGAACTCAGAAGTCATCCAATACCTTGGTCTATGGACCCCAGCAGTATCTATCCACTCCTCAAAGCTTGGATTTAATAGAAGGTTGTCCTTATTCAATAGCCATAAAAAGTTAAGTAAAATAAACATATTTTCCCCTTTCTTTTATGGCAAGCATTAAAGCCTCCGCCATAGCGGAGTCCCCCGCATATTGCGGGGTGACTTGCCTGTCCCTATTATTTCTCCAATTCAGCCAATTTCTCTTTTGTAGGGATACCATTGTTATCCCATCCCCTCAATTCATAATACTCATCTAACATCTTATCCATTGCCTCTTTTGGAACATATTGTCCTTTGGCAGCACCTGCTAGCATTGGCTCTTCCATAACCCGGCGAGGCAATGTATCATCTTTTCTTGAAATCCCTTCTCTCACAGCTAATAATCTTGTCAAATTCCATATTCTTTCACCTGCTCGCACATAGTCTTCTGCTGTATATTGAAGCCCGGTTGCATAAGTCAATAGCCCTGCAAATGCCTTTTCCGAGAACGGCATAAAATCACATAAATCCAACGAAAAGCAAGCTGCCCGCTCATCTTGGGATTCTTTAACAAATTTCACTACTCCTTCACGCTTTAATCTACCGTAAAGTTCAGCCCTTGCAGTCCACGCCCTTTGATGACAACCACCTCTATCAGCCGTGGCAAAAGCAAGTGCCATCCCATATGAACCGCGCGGGTCAACCCCGGGCAACTCAAGCCCCTTAACCTGCATCGCAAATCTTGAAGCTTCACCCCCTATTTCATTGGCCGCCGCTCTTACGCCTTGTGCCAACAAATCGCCTAACCCTTCTTTGTATGCAATCTTCTTAATCAGATCAATTAGCCCTGCCCCATCACCAAATCTTATTCCATTTTTAATTAGCCCCTTCTCGTAGCACTCCATAGAAAATCCAATGGCATTGCCCGCAGAAATAGCATCTAAACCCAAATCATTACAAAGAATATGAGCATAGACCACCCGATCATAGTTATCAATCCCACAATTACAGCCAAGCAAAACAACCGGCTCATATTCAGGGGCTTCATACTTCTTACCCTTATATTCACCCGACTTTAATCTGCTTAATTTAGTACAAGCCACAGGACAGGCATAACAAGTAGTATTGCCCGCCCATATTCCTTTTTCCCATAACTTTTCAGGCACAAGATTTAATATCCCTTCAAACTCTACGGCGCTAAAATTTTTAATCGGCAAAATCCCACCATCTATGCCCTCCCATATACAAGCAAGAGTCCCAAGTATATGACGCTTAAACCTCGTAGGATGAGTCCGGAGAGAGGTAGATAATTCACTTACCAACGCCTTAAACTTCTCTGCTTCTGCATATTTGGGCTTGTTTTTACCATCCTCGACCACAATCGCTTTCAAATTCTTACTCCCCATCACAGCCCCCGGACCACACCTACCTGCCTGATGACCACAATCAAAAGAAATACAAGCATATTTAACCAGATTTTCACCCGCCGGACCTATAACGCCACAAGACGAACCGGGATAACGGCTTTTGAGCCACTCATCGGTTTCAAAAATCCGCTTCCCCCAAAGCTCACGAGCATCCAAAAGACTGCATTTATCGCTTGTGATATGAAGATATACCGGTTTAGAAGATTTGCCACGCACTATGATACCATCAAACCCGGCAAACTTAAGTTTCGGACCAAAATATCCACCTACATGACCATCTGTAAAAATACCAGTCTCAGGCGACTTAGTAATCACCGCAAACCTGCCAGAAGAAGGAGCAATTGTGCCAGTTAAAGGACCAGTCATCAGGATTAAAAGATTGTCATTCCCCAAAGGATCAGCTCCCACTGGCACACTATCGTACAATACTTTTGCCCCATATCCCTTACCACCTATGTATTTACTCGCATACGCAGAATTTAAGTCACTGCTACTTATCTTACCTGAACTTAAATCTACTTCTAACACCTTACCCATATAGCCACCTAACATTTTTACCTCCATTCACTACTAACAACTGGTTAAATAGTTAAATAGCTAAATAGCTAAATATTGACCTACATTTATTTAACCAATTACCCTTCACTATTTAACCAACTTATTGCTTTCTATGCAGGTTTATCAAATCACTTATAATAGCGAAGCCCGTCTCCCGTCTCCCTGCACCGGGGCCAGTTATCGTCACTTCATTTAGCTCATCTGTCACAAAAGTAATCGCATTCCTTACTCCACCAACCTGTGCCAACAAATCACTCTTATTTAGCTTTTGCGGCTCCACGCTTCCTTTAACTTGATTTCCTTCACGCCAAACCTTGCCTATTAACTTATAGCACTTACCTTCGCTTTTTGCAGTTTCTATATCCTGCACCGTCAGCCCTGTAATCCCTTGTCTCTCAATATCCTCTACCTTCAAATTACCGCCCATAACAACATTACCAAGTATAACTACCTTTGCCAATGCATCCCAGCCCTCTACATCGGCATCAGGTTTTGCCTCCGCATACCCGAGCTTCTGTGCCTCCGACAAAGCATCCGAATAAGGTGTGCCTTGCTCCATATTAGTAAGAATATAATTAGTCGTCCCATTTAATATGCCTCGTATCTCTTTAATCCCAATTCCTGCCAATGCTTCTAACCCCACATTTAGCGACGGCGTACCCGCCATTACTGTGCCTTCAAACCTAAAATTAACGCCTTTTGCCAAAGATAAAGCAGCTAATTCAGAATAGGCAAGCGCCACTGGTCCCTTATTTGTAGTAATAGTATGCTTATTATTATTGAGTGCCGCTCTTATATGCGTAAGCCCCGGCTCTCCTGTTTTAATATTCGTAGGCGTGACCTCAACTATCACATCAGCATTTGTAGCAGTTATAGTCTTGATACTATCCCAACCCTTTACACAATTAGGATATGCAGAGAGATCGCCTTTTAACTCCAATACTTTATTCAAATTAAGTCCCTCTTCTGCATACACAGACCCCTTAATAGGGTCAGAGATTGCCACAACCTCTACCTCCATACCATACTTTTCTTTAAACTCCGCCCCCTTCTCCGCTAATATTTCCACAAACCCCTGCCCTACCGTCCCAAACCCAACAAGTCCTATCTTATACTTCATTTCACCCCCCCTTTTTTTATTTTTAATCCACACCCTTTTTCATCTTTGCAAACCTAAAGGTTGCCCTACATTTAATCTTCGCCATATCACTCCAACCCCAAATAATGGCAAGATTCTCTTTCATAAGAGAATACACTTTATACCAAAATTTCTCCTTGTCAACCCTTTTGTATAAAATTCAACCACTCTTTCTCGCCGTATTTCGCCCCTTTTCTCTAATTTTTTATTATCTTTTATCGTTTTTTACTTGACAAAGGGTTTGGGGATAGTAAATAATAGATAGGAGGTGTGAAATGGCAAAAATTAAGAGCAGTGGTTTAATTCAAAGTATTAGTGGTAAGGTGGGTGATTTAGTTTTTGTGAGGCATAGAGGAACTCTAACAGTGCGAAAAAAACCCAAAAGTACCAACCCTCGAACAGAACTTCAGATTAAGGTGCGCCAAAGTCTTGGGACTCTTATCAAGCGGTACTTTAATTTAAGTTTTTATGATAGGGTTTTATGGGAAGAGCATGGGCATAATATCCCCTTTTCTGATAATCTTTATTCAGGACTAATAAGAAGGCCGAGTGGAAAACTTAGAGGTCAGGATGCTTATATTTCTGTGAATCAGGTGCTTGCATCTTGTGGATTCCCCCCAATAGATAAACCTCCTCATCCATCTACCCCACGCCCCTCTTCCCTTTGCACAGACTTATCTCATTATAGTCAACACAGACAGGGAGAAGCAAGATTTAAGGCCTGGATCCCTTCTGAACATCCTTATAAATGTATGGCTCAAATCTGGGCTCAGGCACGAAAGGGAAGTTCTCATCCTTATATTGCACAGGTGATAGAAATTTCTACCACTCCTCGTGAAGTAGTTTTAACTAAAATTAAAGTTCGTAAAGACAAGAAAAATATGGAACTCCCGTTGAAAGAAATGAAAAAAATAGAGTTTAAGATGCAACTCCGTGCAGTTTCGGAAAAGGGTGTATTCTCTATACCCACCTGTATGTATATATTAGAAGTAGTAAGCGATTAAAGGTTGTTACCCTGTTTTTGCTATGAGTAGGTTGTCCCGCCTTTTGCGGAATCCCGATACGACGGGAAAATTCCTGCTTTAACTTTATCTATTGAGAGTGCTGAAAAAGTCATAAATCATCACAAGATGTCATTCTGAACCCTTCGCTTGTCATTCTGAACGAAGTGAAAAATCTCTATATATTGTTCAGGGCAAGCTCCGTGAATGCAAAATGTTAGTTCGGGCCAGAAGACCCGAACCTACCCTACTTTTTGTGTATTTTAGTGTTTTGGTGATTTTGTGGCAGAATATTTAATTTGGATAACTAAATTTCTTGAATAAAAATAGCCATAAATGATTAGAGTATCAGTATTCTTTTACTTTACTCTATGTATTTTGGGAGGTAGTCAGCTATTTATTTTAACTTGACATTATTTTTATGTATTACCCGTTAGCTTTTTAGGAATTAGCTTTTTAGCTTTTTAGAAATTGGAGTTTGGTGCTTGGGATTTATTTGGGATTTGGAGTTTGGATTTAGGATTTATGAAAAAAGGAGGGGAGATGGGTAAGTTTTTGAGAGCTATGCTATGCATAGCAATGGGTGCAACAGTTATGGGACTGCACAAGGCAGAGGCGAGCCAATCAGTAGTGGCTAATGCTGTAAGTCCCGAAGGAGGCGGGATTGTTCCATCCAAGGACGCTAAGGCAGTAATACACGA
>JACQXS010000052.1 GCA_016208615.1 Candidatus Stahliibacteriota bacterium
TGTTCCTTGGAGTTGTATTTTCACTTTTGCAATTATCTCTTTTGCCATTTTATTTAGACTATCTCAACCTGTGAAAAAGAAACATCTACCGGTGTTTGCCTACCAAAAACCGTAACCATAAGCTTTACTCTGCCCTTGTCAGGATACACCTCTTCCACTACGCCATTAAAATCAGCAAACGGACCATCTATAATTTTTACTGATTCGCCCTTCGTAAAGAGTACCTCTGTAACTTTTCCAGTCTCTGGCTTTATGTATCCAAACATCCTATCCTTTTCTTCCTCTGAAATAGGTTGTGGTTCTCTCCCCTTATTCCCAAAACTTAGTATTCCTGTTGTCCTTGCTATCACTTTAAACAACTCTTCATCCGGTTCCATATATATAGCTACATATCCAGGGTATAGTTTTTTATCCACTTCTATTTTTCCCTCTCTGCTAAATTTAGAAGTTTTTCTTGTAGGGACCATAATTTCTTCTATTTTACTACTATTATAACTTGCCACTTTCTCTTGTATAAGACGCATTACTTTATATTCTTGTCCCGAATACACATATACAACGAACCATTGTTTCATTTCAGTAATAATCTAATCCCATGAGAAAACAAAAGGTCAACAAGTCCTATAAATATGGCTAATATTATACTAAAATAGATAACTATCCAAGTAGAGTTCCATAATTCTCTTCCCTTAGGCCATGAGACTCTTGATAATTCAAGTCTTATTTCATAAAATAGAATTTTAATTTTATTCATTTATCTATTCTATCATAGCGTGGTTTTCATTCCACTTCAATTTACTCCAACGGGCTCGGGAGGACTTGAACCCCCAGCCTCCGGATTTGGAGTCCGACGCTCTAGCCAGTTGAGCTACAAGCCCATACCATATTAAATCAAACATCAAAATGCAAATATCAAAATAAAATATATTATATTGAAGGTAATTTAATACCTAAATATAGGAAGTCAAGGAATTTTTTTAATTTTATCTTAAAAGTTTAAGTTTTTTTATTCTTGACAAATCCAAATTACTCGGATATATTAGTCATAAGGTATAAAAGTTTGTAAAAAAGGGAGGTGTCAGGTGGAGTTATTATTAATCTTATTATTTAATTTTTTAGATTCTAACTATACTAATACTACGATAATCAAGGATTCAATCCCGCCTGCTGCGGGATTTTCAATAGTTCAAGTCTTGCCTGTTGGCAAGCAGGAGGATAAGGCAACGGATTCTATTGTTGTTGGTGAATTTGAGAGAGATAAAGCAATTCCTGAGATAGTATTTTCCATAAGCGACACCATTAGAGCTTTGTTAGGCAAACAGTTTCCTGTGTTATCCAAGGAAGAGTCAGAAAAAAGAATTATTAGTTCAGATGGTTCGTTGGATTCGTTGGGTATTCCGGTATTTATAAGTGGAACAGTAGAAAAACAAGCAGATAAATATCTAATTAAAGTAATGTATTTAGATTTTTTGCGACATAAAGGAGATACGATAGTAATAGTAACAGATTCGGTTCTTGAGTGTGCTACTCGTATAACAAGTTTTCTAACAAGACAGCTGAAAGGCGAACCCGAAACTGAATATGGGGGTTTGCATTTTGAAAGTCAGCCAAGTGGAGCCGATATTTTGTTAGATGGTGAATTTATAGGTTTAACTCCCATAAGCATAGACCTTGTAAGGTTTGGCGAGCATTCGGTTTTAGTTTCCAAAATTGGCTATAAAACATCCATCAAGCTACCTATAGTCCATCCTGGCAGTGTAACTACTCTCGCTGTCTCGTTAACTCCAATTCCTGGTTCTCTAATAGCACCTTCTGAGAATACCCCTGTTTATGTAGTGGACGAAATAGTAATACAGGGCGAAAAGGTACGGGATGAATTATTTAATGTACCTAAGGGAGTAGATATACTAACTACGCGAGATATAGAGTATTCGGGAGCCAAAACTCTGCCTGACCTACTCTCTCAGGTATCCGGTATTTCAGTAATAGATAAGACTGGTAGTGGAGTAGCGAGTTCATTATCCATAAGGGGAATGGACCCGGCAAAGTACACATTAGTCACACTTGATGGTATAGTAATCAACCGTATAGATGGAGAAGTAAATTGGGGAGCTATCCCCCTTGAGATAGTGAAGCGTATAGAAGTAATCAAGAGTGGTACCGTTACTCCATATGGAGGCAAATCAGCAGGGGGGGTCATAAATATAGTGACGAAGAAGAGCGAAAGGAATAAGGTATCCTGTTCTTCGGCGAATTTTAAGGATATAGGGGGGTCGATGACCCTTACGGCAATAGGGGGTTGGACATTTTGGTTAAATACGAGTGGCAGATATGGTAAGGGGTGGCGAGAAGCAGAAGAATATGATATACGCAGTGTTTATGGTAAATGTACTTTTCCTATTTATGATAATAGTAGTGTAGTTTTTTCCCTTGATTTTGTAAAGCAGCATAATGTATTTCCTGGTGGGCTTCTTGAAAGTGAATTAGTAAGCCCCGAGCAATCAGGTATAGATAAAGAGAAAAAATTAGTAGAGAACCTTCGTCTCACTTCCCAATATGAAACAAAGACAGGAGAGTCAACTTTTAGGTTGAAATTTTACACTATCCCGCAAGACTATAAGTCAACATCTGATTTTGCCAAGTGGTCGTTAAGAGGAGTAGAATTAGGAACTGGTGCAGAGTATAGAGGCAGTGCATTTTCCCTCTTAACCGAGGGTGAGTGGAACGGTGTAGATAGGGAAGTATCCGATATTTACCCTGATACAACTGATTTTACTGCTAATGACAATTCCTCTAATTTTACATTTAGGTCCATGTTTGAGTGGGAAGAGCATCTATTTAAGTTTCTTGCGTTAACTGCGGGAGCAAAATATGAATGGTTGGGTTACAAAATACAAGACAAAACATCAGCACCTCAGGATATTCATAATATCTATACTTCACACTTAAGTCCCAAAATGGGTCTACTTTGGACCTCTCTTGACTGGGATATATTTTCCTCATTTGAGCGTACTATTCATCCTCCCAAGTCATATGAGAAAGCTAAAAACATAGACCTCAAACCTGAGATGGCAACTTCTATGGAATTTGGAATTAGAGTAAGAGGTACATTATTTACAACTAACTTATCATTATTTTATATAGATTTGCGGGACCAAATTTTAATGTGTGGGACGGGTTTTGAAAATGCAACAAGCGGAGCGTTTCATCGTGGAATAGAGGGTGAGTTAAATAAAAGGTTCACTGATAATGTATCTTTATTTTTAAACCATACTTATATAGACGCAAGATTTAAAAATAGTGGTTTATATGTACCCCAAGTTCCGACCTCCGAGGGCTCGGTAGGCATAAGACTAACCTATATGCCTAAGTATTCGTGTACTTTAACTTATAACTGGTATGGCAAAAGCTATGCAAGTATTAGCCATCAGGATGAGGAGGATTGGGTAGTCAATCCTTACACTTCATTAGAGATTAACTTTAAGTTCAAGCCATTGCCCCACATATCATTGGGGTTACAGGCAACAAATATTCTTAATGAATCAGGTAAAGCATATGGCTATGAATTTCAGAACTCTGCAAGGTATTATCCTATCTCTCCACGAGGTTTTAGGATAGACGGTGGGATTGAATTTTAGTCTATGTTCATTTATTTTCTTCTCCTACTTGCCAAGTCACCAGCTATAAAAATAGGTGTCCAGTTCCCATTATCCGGTCCGATATCAGATTATGGTATCTACTGTCTTCAGGGAGTAAAATTAGCTTTTTCTGACCATCCTGAAATTAGTCTCGTAGTTCGCGATAATGAGGGTAAAGCAGAAATTTGTACCGAAATACTACACGAATTTGCAGGTATGGGTGTATGTGCAGTAATTGGGCCTGTAATCTCGCCTAATGCAATAATTGTTGGATTAGAAGCAACAAAATTCGGTATCCCTATTATATTGCCCGCAGCTACAAATACAGCAGTTACTAAAGTATCCGATTTCCTATTTAGAGTCTGTTATACTGATGAACAGCAAGCCGAAGCAATAGCGAAATTTACTTTTTTTACCCTTAAACGGAGTAAAGTAGCTATTATTTCTGATACCTCAAACATCTATTCTATTGGTCTTGCGTTATATTTTAGATACTATTTTGAATCCATAGGTGGTAAAGCTCATATTATTAAATGGAATGGCACATCCAATCTTTCTGATACGCTTCAAAATTTAATAGGTTCTACTATATTTTTACCTCTATACTATAAACCTGCATCCGATATAATAAAATTTGTGAAGGAGCTGATGGATTAGATGCACCAGACTTACTTAAGTCTTTGGAACAGGATACTGAGAAAATATACTTTTCAACTCATTACTTTGAATCAGAGCCTACTAAACTAACTACTCTCTATAAAAAAACATACGGTGGCGAAGTAAATACATTTGTAGCACTTGGGTTTGATGCCGCCAATTTACTTTTACTTACTATTCAACAAGCTAAAGGTATAAGCCCGGTAGATATTTTTCATTCACTATTAAATATCCAAACCTTTAATGGTGTTACAGGTGATTTTACATACCAGGGCAGGAAAGACCCCTTAAAAAGTATATTTATTTTACAACTCCAAAGAGGGAAGCTCTCGTTAGTCCAAAAACTTTGATGATTACATCACTGCGTTTAGCGAAATACTCGCGATTTCTTTATTTTCTCTTTTTGTATCTCAGGGATAACTGAAATTGAAAGTCCGCCAGAAAGATGCGAAGTAGAATGCAATCTTATTCCTGTATCTATATGCAGTGCATTTCTCTTTACTCCTACCCCAAATCCCATCCAAAGTCTTTTATCCTCAAAAGAGCATCCGCCCCTCAAAAGCAAAACCCCATAATTCATTTCTCCACCTATTGAAAAAAGCCGCGGATACCCTGACCCTACTGTTAGACAAAATTTCTGTCTCTTTACTCCGACACTTAAATCTATCTGGGGTTCAAATACAGTAGAAAAAGCTCCTACCTGCTCCACTGTCTCCCACACTAAATCTGTTTCAGGGTCAAATGTTTCCATATCTACTGGGTCAAGCTTAAAGTTTGCTTCTACTGTCTTTGCATCCGCATCCCATATCATTTGAGAGAACACATTTAGTATTGATACTCCTAAAGAATAATTACCAGCTGTATAAAACGCTCCTAAATCTATTCCCAACCCATATCCTCCCTCAGCATAATGGGAAACTATTTTTCCATCACCATATATCTTTGGTGTATCACTACTATAAAATTCTGTTCTTAAATAGCCGGTAGACTTATCTATCCCCATATATGAAATACCATAGATATACTTAACGCTTCCACCGAGAGCAATTTTATCTTTACCACCAATGTTATGTGCAGCAGATAAAACAGTTGTCAGCCCTATTTCACTCCTGCCATTTATACCTTTAAGAGAATAAGTACTATCTACTTCATTACCCCAAAATATTAAACTCGCTACTTCTTCTGGCAAAGTCATTGCTTGATGTGAATAAATATAACTCATAACTCCAACATTCTTATATGAAAAAGAGATAGCTTGTGCACTACCTAAAAAATCAAGGTCCTCCCCATTTCGCAATGGCTCTTTATCACTTTCACTCCAATATCCTAATTCGCTTAATCTCATATAGTCTGAGAATCGTAGATTGGCATTGTATTCCAATCCTATAGTAGCTATATTAAATGAATAATCTGGTGCCAATACAAGAGTAGCCGGGTTCCATCCGCATGCCTCATACCCTACTGCAAATACAGAATAAGCCCTACAAAATCCTTCTCCCCTACCACTAAAAGAAGTAAGCAACAAGTAACAAGTAAGTAGCATTTCTTATCTTTTTAAGTTCCCACTCTGGTTTTAATTTTCAAAAGTGTTTTAATATGAATTTTTTGGTTGGAGTAAATTCTAAATTGACCCGGGAATAGTCTAACTCTGGTGCGTGCCCATAGTTTTTCGTATTTCAGCAGGTCAGAAATGTCCATATCTCTCCAATAATCGTTTATGCCCGTAGAGAGGTTCATAGAAATAATAGGATTAATCATAGATAGAGTATCGTTGGAAAGGAATACCTCTATATCCCCTGCAATGGGAGTAGAGTTAGAAGTCCAGATATGTAATTTAGGGGTATCTAAAATAGTCGCTTCTCTCACATTTTCAGGTACCGATAGAGCAATAAAAGAATCTGGCTCAATTACGAGAGTGCTTTCAATAGTAAAAACCAGAGGCACCATAAATCCAATCTCTCCGAACACTTTATCCTCATTTTTAACATCAATAGCCCCAGACAATTCAACCTTTCCGGAGACATCAATACTTTCAGGCCAGGCGTTGACGAATTCAGTAACTGAATCACCTCCAATAGTATCGTAATTTTCACCTTGCCTAATTTGAGCCGCAACATTAATATATTTCCAAACAAGATTCCGCTCACCGGAAAGTAAAATGTTCAAAAGTGGATTAGCATTTATTTCGTTATAGATATCGTAGTAAAAGCAAACGCTGTCCACTTGTAGTAGAGTAGGGTCAATATTTTGATAGTCAATCGCTTGTCCATAATGCGGGATATCAGCAGTAATAGTAGTATCAATAAAGCCCTTGAATCTTGCGATTTTAAGTTCTTGCAATTTGATATTAATAGCAAAAGTATCAACATTATTAATAGTGTCGTATATAGCAGAGCCTGTAGTAGAAAGCAAGAGATTTAATTTTATGGTATCTGGATTAGTTGGGATGATAGAATCGTTATTGAGGAATCCTGTGGTATCATTAAGCCCTGCAACTATATAAGAAGTGAAAGGCAGGAAACTACAATCATTACCTTCAATTTGCAGGTTGAAATTACATTTAATTGGGTTTAGTAGTTTAACATTTATACTTCCCGTATCTATAATGGCGGTATCTATTTTATAAGGATTTAATCTTAAGTCCACAGCTACATTAGTAGAACAGGCAGGGAATTTACCGATAAGCGAATTTATCTTTTGGATTGATAGCTCACAATTTAGAGCAACAGTATCTAAAGTATCAATTAAAACGGATGTAGTCTCAGCAGTCCACCCTTCTATATTATAACTGATTATATTATTAACTGCATGCCCACTAAGATTATATTCGTATATTTTACTTTCACCTGCCCCTATATTATAGGCATAAAAATCAAAAGTATCCGGTGTGAAGCAAGTCCAATGCACTGAGTCAATCCTTAACGGACTACCATTATAGATACCGATTTTTAAGTACCCTGAGTCAACCATAACCTGCCAAGTCTCGTTCTCTAAAACAAAAGTATCGGATTTAGCAAAAGTAAGAGCAGCAACATCAATTGTTTGACTGTGAAATGGAATAAGTTCAGGTAGTAAGTTAGCAATGGTATAATTTACAGTGTCAACATATTTAAGATTCAGGATTATATCTGACAATGTCAATAGAGTATCTTCGGTAAGAGAATCAATCACAAGTTCCATGTTTATAGTATCAATATTAAATCCGTATGAGAAAATAGCAATAGAATCTCCTGGTGCAATATCAGACATTAATATTTTACGCGAAGCGAGCGGTAGGTTAAAAGTCGTATCCCAAGAAGGCGGAAGAGGTGATTTCATACAACCGGAGAAAAAAATGGAAAATAGGAAAATAGATAATGAAAAATGGGACTTTTTATTCATAAAATATGTTTATATCTTAACTTTCGCTTTGTCAAGAGTTAAAAGTTATTTTAGGATTACAATTTTATGTATCATTTTGATGATTATATCACTTTGTTTGCAATTATTATGTTTGTCCTGCTATATCGTATAAGACAATATTTATATACCCCGGTTCGCTAACAAAAAACTTAATTTCCCGCCTACCCAGAGGACAGAAGACAGAGGACAGAGAACAGAGAACAGAAATAGTTTCTTCTATGCCGCCACTGCAATTAGTAATATTATGCTTGTCATCTAAAACATAAAGCTTAAAATCACCACTCGTTCCGACAACAATCTCTAAACATCCATCGTTATCAATATCCGCAACAACAGGGTCGTGGACATTTTGGGCCAAATCCTTCTTCCATAGTGGCCATCCGATTGTATTTTCCAAACAATAAACTGATTTTCCATTGTAAGTAGAAACTATGATTTCATTTTTTCCATCCCCATTAATATCTGCAATAGTCGGTGACCGTCGTATTTCGCCTTGTAGTTTAATACTCGTCCATTTTGGGGGACCACCGGTAGGTTCAAAAGCATAGACAATACTATCACTACTTCCGATAACGAGTTCAAGTTCTGGGTCATCATCTATATTAGCGACAGCGGGCGAGGAATATAATTTATAATTATCCGATGTCCATCTTTTCCACCAACGCACACCATTACACCTTAGGACATATATATTCTGGTCATAACTGGCTATGATAACTTCATCATAGCTATCCAAATCAATATCCGCCAGTACAGGTGATGCCTCAATACTCCATCCTGTTCCATATTCCCATTCCAAAGTACCATTGGGCCTAAGAGCATAAACTTTAGCATTATAGCTGCCAAAAACTATCTCCAATGTATCATCTCTATCTATATCAGCAACAGCGGGAGCTGAATAAATAACTCCTCCTACTGTATTATAGCTCCACATATGCTCGCCATTGTAATTAATACAATGCAGACTATCATGAATACCTATTAGGGTTTCCATTTTGCCATCCTTATTTAAATCCACCAAAGCCGGCGAGGAATAAATTACACTATTTGCAGGGTACTTCCATTTCATTGTGCCATCATAATTGACACAATGGACACAAGAATCCCAGCTCCCAAAAACAACTTCTACTTTTCCATCATTATCAATATCTGCAACAGCGGGTGCTGAATAAATAAATTTCCCAGTGCTATATGTCCATTTCAATGTACCATCTGAATTTAGGGCATACAATTTTCCATCACAGCTCCCGAATATTATTTCATATTTGTTATCGCCATCTAAATCAGCAACCGCAGATCCATAGCCTCCTAAACTCATACCCGTAAGGTAACTCCACTTTACCACTACTGTATCCATTTTACCCATTCCTTCCTGGAAATGAGTATTACACAAATCTTTACCGTATTTCCACCAATCCATCGCTACTAATATAAATATAATCCACATACTCACCTCCCTATAGTTTTAGATTTATCTTGCTACTCCAATAATAACCTTTAATTTCTCTCCACTTTTAGTAGGTGTACCCGGTAATGGATGTTGTGCTATTACTACTCCATTAGGAGAAGGGTCAGCTACATACTGAGTTTCTAAATTCAATCCCATCCTATTAGCTTCTGCTTGTGCTTCACTTAAAGTCTTCCACATAAGATCAGGTACACGAAAATCCGTTAATCCTTGACTGACATAAATTATTACTCCTACATTATACAAAATAGGAGTATCTGCAGGTGGGTCTGTCCTAATTACTTCATCGTTTGAAATCTCTTCTGAATACTCATATATTACTTCTTTCACGCTCAATCCCTGACTTTTAATTAACTCTTCTGCTTGACTTAATTCTAATCCTTGTACCCATGGGACTTTAATTTTTTCTTGTCCTCGTGAAACACAAAGTGCTATTTCTCGTCCCTTCTTTACTCTACGAGTAGGCAACGGATGTTGAGAAACTACAATTCCCTCCGGCACATTACTAAACTTTTGTGCATTTACTCTTATTTTCAATCCATAATCCGCCATAATTTGTTTCGCTTCTTCTAACTTTTTACCACACACATCAGGGACTGCTATTTCCTCATATCTTCCCACCCATACCGGTAAAGCCACATAATTAAAGGCAATAACGCCAACAAAAGTAGATACCAAGAAAAATATTATCCCTGATATAAATGCTTTTATCCAAGCAGTAGCATCCTTTTTGGTTCTGTGTACCTTATCAAGTATAAGTCTGGGTTTTGCTCTTCTATGCCTTTCTCTCATCTCTTTATATTAAATACATATAAATAAGTAAAAAGTCAATAATATAATTGTTTGACAATGAGAAAATTTTTATCACAATACTAATGTGTTGGAAAAGTTTTTGAATTACTTGCTTATAGAGAAGGGAAGCTCACAGAATACTGTAACTTCATATGAGACCGATATTAAAAAACTGATTAAGTTTCTTAAACTAATAAATAGACAAATAGAACAGACAAATCCTAAAAATATAGATGAGTTCTTAAAATATTTAGCAGAAAAAGAGAAGCTATCCCAAACTTCAATCGCCAGATGTGTTTCTTCTGTGCGTGGGTTTTATAAGTTCCTAATATCCGAAGAGATTATACCTGTATCACCATTAGAAAACCTACGCACTCCTAAAACAATAAAACGCTTACCGGATGTACTTGAGATAGAAGAGGTCAAAAAAATAATAGAATCAGCTGACTCGCTTACTCCAATTGGAATTAGGGATAGGGCAATGCTTGAACTAATATATGCCGCAGGGTTACGGATTTCTGAGATGCTTTCTTTGAAAATCTCGGATATTATGCTCCAGGATGAATATTTACGCTGTATCGGTAAGGGCAACAAGGAAAGGTCAGTTCCCATAGGCAAATCAGCTCGTGAGGCAGTAAATATCTATTTATCAAAATCACGCTCAATGCTTAAGAAGAGCAAGGATACCGAGGTGCTATTTCTTAATCTACGAGGCAATAAGTTGTCGCGGATGGGTGGGTGGAAAATCATACAAAAATATGTTAGAAAGGCTGGAATAATTAAACATGTCACACCTCACACATTTAGGCACTCTTTTGCTACTCATTTACTTGAAGGGGGGTGTGATTTGAGAGCAATACAAGAGATGCTGGGCCATGCATCAATTGTAACTACTGAAATTTATACCCATATAGACAGTGCAAGACTTAAGGAAGCAATTAGAGTTTTTCATCCACGAGGATAATAAAGGATTAATCTATTTGAAAGAAAAGTATTTCTAATGTAGTAACTATCACTCCTATACTACGCCAGGTGTCAGTATTTTTACTCTCCAGCATACCGGCTACTTTGAAAGTCGCATATGGAAGTACCTCAAACCGCACCCCTAATGTTACACGATTTTCAACCATTTTAGTTTCATTGATGTTAAAATAAATCTCTTCATCCAAACAAGGACCTATTCTATA
>JACQXS010000036.1 GCA_016208615.1 Candidatus Stahliibacteriota bacterium
GTCTATCTAATAAGGACAGGTGCCGCGGGTGATACTTTATGGACAAGAACATATGGAGGAATTGGCGGTGATTACGGCTATTCAGTTCAGGAGTGTTATGGTGGCGGGTTTATCATAGCAGGTGAGACAGAGTCCTTTGGAGCTGGTGGCACTGATGTCTATCTAATAAGGACAGATGCAGCGGGTAATACTTTATGGACAAGAATTTATGGCGGAACTGACGATGATTGTGGCTATTCAGTTCAGGAGTGCATGGGTGGCGGGTTTATCATAGCAGGCAGGACAGGTTCTTTTGGAGCTGGCATGTGGGATGTCTATCTAATAAGGACAGATGCAAATGGAGATACTTTATGGGCAAGAACATATGGAGGAACTCGCGATGATTGTGGCTATTCAGTTCAGGAGTGCATGGGTGGCGGGTTTATCATAGCAGGCGAGACAGGTTCTTTTGGAGCTGGCAATAGTGATGTCTGGCTGATAAGGATTTCTGAGGTGGGAGTGGAAGAAACAGAAGACAGAGGACAGAAGACAGAAGTCAGATTAGAGGTGTATCCTAATCCATCTATTCGGTCAGCGGTTATCGGGTATCGGTTCAAGCTATAACTATGGCATTCTCGCTCGGTTTTGTAGTAGATATACCAGCGTAAGTAGGGTGGGTTTTAATTTTTGATATTTGATTTTTGATATGATATTGGGTATCCCTGCTGCCCTTAAAAACAGGGAAAGGAGGAGCAAATGAGTGCAATTTTACTTCTATTAGTAAATTTTAGTGGCTCTATCGGACCATCATACGGGTATTACTCGCCATCACTGGATTCACTTAATACTTGGCTACATGAAAAGGGCGAACGGGAACTACGGACTACAGCTATAACTTTGGGTGCAAGTGGCAGAATAGATTTAATGAAAATTATAACCCTTGAGGCAACGATGGATTATTACAAGGGTAAATCGCCTGACAAAAAGAGAAGCTTATTCTTGTTACCCATAGATATGTATCTGACATACAAGCATGTGCTTTTCCCAGTATTCTTGCACACCTACATAGGTGCAGGATTAGGACTATGCTATACAGAATATGAGGACCAAAGTACGAAAACAAATGGATGGGCTATGGGACCTGTTGTAAAAACGAGTGCAGAGTTCATACCAACACCTCGGCTGGGGATTGAAATATCAGGGGGATGGAGATTTATAAAGGCGAATGATTTAGGTATTATAGACCCGGACACCGAGAGTCCTATTCCCGTCAGTCTCTGGGGTGGATTTTTTAAAGTTACCTTTGAACGACTACTAAAATAAAGAGACTATTGTAGAAATAGAAAAAACCATAGTTTATTCTAAATAATCTCTAACTTTAATCCACACTTAAATCAGGAACTATATGTCCATTTATTATTGTGATGGTAAGCGCTTAAAACGCGGTATAAGTGCGAGTGTAAGTTGGTTGGCTCAAAACCGCGCTGCTGTGGATGCGCTTAATGTGTTCCCTATACCGGATGGAGATACAGGTACAAATATGGTATTTACATTACAGAAGGTTATTGATGGGCTTGGAACCTTACCTACAAATCATCTCCCGCTTATAGCAAGTCAGATAGCAGAAAGTTCTTTATTGGGAGCAAGGGGTAGCTCCGGAGTTATATTATCCCAGATATTGCGTGGTTTGGCAGAAGGCATAGGTGAGCAGAAGCGTATCAATTCTATGGACCTTGCTTTAGCTTTAAGAATAGCCGCCCAAAGAGCATATTCAGCAGTAGAAAAGCCAGCCGAAGGTACTATACTAACCTTAATAAAGGAAATAGCCGAAGCAGGAGTAATATGGGCAAAAAAGAGTAAGGATATAACCCTACTTCTTAGCCATATATTAGAAATCGGGGAACAAACCCTTTTAAGGACAAAGGATATGCTACCTGAGTTGAGGTGTGCCAATGTGATAGATGCTGGGGGAAAAGGGTTCTTGCTTATGATAGAGGGGATATTGAAGCTAATTAGGGGTGAAAAATTTACCTCCACAGCACCTGCTACATTATCAAAGCCAAATATAGAACGCAAGAAAATGGAAGAAAGATATTGCCTTAGTTTCATAATTAAAGGGACAACTACTGTAAGGAAGGAGATAGAATTATATGGCAAAGATATTGTCATAGCAAGTATGGGGGATATAACAAAAGTGCATATCCATACAGATTGCACGGATAAAATATTGGAAATTGCTAAAAGATATGGCACGGTATCAGAAGTTAAAATAGAGGATATGCAAGAACAGCACTATGAATTCATAGATAAGCAAATAGCCGTAGTAGTTGTAGCTGCGGGCAATGGGATATGCGAGATATTCAAAAGACTTGGCACAGATATTGTGATAGAAGGAGGGCAAACGATGAATCCTTCCGTAGAAGATATTGTATCTGCGATTCAAGGTGTAGCGGCTGAAAAAGTAATCCTACTGCCCAATAATTCTAATATTATTCCCGCAGCAACAGGGGCAGCTAAAATTAGTACTAAAAAGGTGCATATTGTACCCACAAAAACAATACCTGAGGGGATAGCAGCTTTGACGGCAATACAGCCAGAAACTACAATAGAAGAAAATATGGAACGAATGAGTGAAGCTATCAAGAATGTAAAATCAGGAGAAATTACTCAGGCGGTGAGAGATTCAAAAGTAGGGGAAAGTGAGATAATTAAGGGTAACTACATAGGGATATCTAATCACTCAATAGTTGGGACAAGCAAAACAAAATTGGAGATGCTACTTCTATTGTTAAAGTCAATAGTTGCGGATGAAAATAGTATTATCTCTATATTTTACAATAATCTGGACGAAGATGTAGATAAACTATCGCATAATATAAGGAATAAGTTCAATTGGGTAGATGTAGAATTCTATTATGGCGGTCAACCTCACTACGACTATATTGTTGCAGTTGAATAAAATAGGAGGTTAAAGATGGTTAAAATAATTACAGATAGTACAGCAGATTTGCCAGAAACTATAGCTACTCAATACAATATCGGGGTTGTGCCTCTGTATATAAGTTTTGGTAATAAGATGTATAAAGAAGGAGTAGATATATCTAAGCCGGAATTCTATCACAAGTTTAGAGAATATGAGTCACTTTCAGGTGGGTTGCCAACAACCTCTCAACCATCCAGTAAATTAAGTGGCACCTGTGAATCAGCAAACAGGGCCAAAAAAGAACTAAATAAAGATATTACGGTAATAGATTCTGGTATGGTATCGGCGGGACTGGGATTAATAGTCTTGTGTGCTGCAAGGGCGGCTAAAAATGGCAAGAACAAGGAACAAATAATTGAAATGATTGAAGAAGCAAAAGGTAAAATTAAGGTCTATTTTACAGTAGAGAACTTGAAATATTTAGAAAAGGGTGGCAGAATAGGGAAGGCACAAGCATTAGTAGGCAATATTTTGCACATTTTACCTATTCTATCGTTTAAGGATGGAATTATTATACCTATTGAAAAGGTGCGTGGTAGTAAGAAAGTTTTGCCCAAATACAAGGAACTTATAAATAGAGAGATGGCAAACTTTGTTAAATTTAATCCTAAAGAAAACTCTATCCTATCACCGCAAATAGAGGTGCTGTTAGTCCATGCAGATTGTATAGAAAAGGCGAATGAACTTGAAGCTATGTTGCGTACAAGTTTCAACTGCAAGGAAGCTATTACTACCAGTTTAATTGGTGGAGTTGTAGGCTCACATACAGGTCCCGGAACTTGGGGAATTGCTTTTACTTGGTATTATTAAGCTTCCTCCCCTCTATACTCTTATATGGGAGCAGTTTTCTCTTCATTTGACATTTGAACTTTGAGTTTTGGACTTTTTGTGTATTTTAGTGGTTTAGTGATTTTGTGGCAATGGATTTCTTTTGTCCTTAACGAATCTAACGATACTAACGCACATAACTTTTAGACTTTTTTATTGAAGGGACTGAAAAAGTGATAATCACTGCAAATTGTCATGCTGAACAGCTGTCATTCTGAACCCTTCACCTGTCATTCTGAACGGAGTGAAGAATCTCTATATATTGTTCAGGGAAAGCTCCGTGAAGAATCTAATATAATCAACATATAGGAACAGCGGCAGTGACAGGTATATATTCTTTAGGAATATGTGTAGACTATGCGTTAAGGAGCGATACTCATTCTGGACCTTCCCCTTCAATTAATACTTATCTCTATCTATACATCGGAGGTAATACTTTGTTTTGTAGTTCACCTCTTTTAGATATAGACCACAGGAAACGGCACAAAGACAAGGTTTTTTGCCTTTTAGTTCTAATGCTTCTTTAATATCATTTTCATCTATTTTACCTCTGCCGAGTGTAACAAGTACTCCAATAATCATTCTCACCATCCGCCGCAGAAATCTATTTGCCTCTATTTCAAAATTAAGTTCATTAGATTGCTGTGTAAGAATAAATCGTATAACTTTACACTCTCCTGTATCTTTGTGTGCCAATAAATCAAATTGATGTGTGCCAAGGAATAGAGGTAAAGCATTTTTAATTCTATCTATATCCAGTTTATAGGTATATTCCCACACTCTTGTGTGCAAAATAGGAGACCTATTAAGTAATATTCTGTAAAGATATGTGCGAGAAAGGGCATCTCTACGGGAATTAAACTCTAATGGCATTTGGGTAGCACTTTTAATATAAATATCTCGGGGTAATTTAAGCAGTGCCTTTTTAATACTATAAGCAGAAAGATTAGATGTAGTTGTAAAATTAGCTACCTGGCAAATAGCATGAGTCCCCGCGTCAGTTCTGCCCGCTACAACAAGTTTAATCTTTTCTTGTAGTATTTCATTTAATTTTAGCTCAATCTCTCCTCTTACTGTGCGTTTATGTGGCTGAATTGACCAGCCATAAAAATTAGTCCCATCATATTCAATTTCAAGTTTGATATTTTGCATAGATTATTTATCATTACCCATTTGTTTTTGTATGCTTTCTATGGCATATTTTAAGGTAGAAGTAATTGAATCTTTGCGTCCACTCTTAACAAGGTCAGCAAATTTCAAGGCTATGAGCAAAGTTTCGCCTAACCTTAACTTGTGCAGAGTAATCCAATCTAAAGATTTGGCAAGCTCAATTGGTGGAGTAGAGAGAATAAAAATCAACGAATACCCTATAGCTAATAAAACTTTTGCCCCAAGTATAGTACCTTTATGTAAGCCTTCGTATGTTATACTATAAGCTATTATTCTGCCGGGAGTAAAAAATAACGGTAAAGCAAATGTAACAACAATGAAAGGTAGGAACAAAACAAACCGCCTAATAAAAGATTTTTTATGAGGAAGCAAGATGATAAAAATAGCCAGAATGATTAAGAGCAGATTACATATCTGTAAAGAAGAAGTTAATCCACAAAGAACAAGAATGGCTAAGGTGAACACGAGCTTTAATTTCGAGTTTAATCCTACCAATAGGTTGCTGCATGTCATTCTTCCGCTGGTTCTTCTATAGGTTTCTTAGGCTTTGTTTTTTTCTTAGGTTTACGCTCTTCTTTTTCATCGGCTTTACGCTCTTCTTTTTCATCGGCTATACGCTCTTCTTTTTCATCGGCTATATGCTCTTCTTTTGCCTCTGACTCAGAATATTCCTTTTCTGATAGTATTATTCTTTTGCGTTCTTCATCTACTTCCAAAAGGTTAAGATTTATCTCCTCCCCAATCTCATATTGGGCTTTGGATTTAAGCAGATGATTTGATGGAACAAATCCTTCCATTCTATGTTTTCCGATAAGGAATTTCGCTATAAGACCCTTGTCAACAATCTCTTTTACCTTACCACCTTTTACATTAGTAAGTACTGCCTCTTTAAGTGCAATTATAGGGTTATCTTCCATCTCTTTCAAGCTCAGCGTTATTCTTCTATTTTGTATATCCACATTCAGTATTTTACACTTTATTTGCTGCCTTTTTCTCAAAATATCTCCCGGATGGTCAAAGTGTTCTGTCCATGACAAATCACCTATATGCAATAAACCTTCTATTCCTTCTTCTAATTCAATAAAGGCACCAAATTTGGAAAATCCCTTTACAGTACCTGAAACTATTGAGCCGGGGGCATACTTTTCACTTATTCGCTCCCACGGATTGGGTAGAGTTTGGCGTAAAGATAAGGCAACCTTTTCCTCTTCTCTATTCACATTAAGTACCACTACCTGAATCGTATCCCCGACAGCCAGAATATCGGATGGCGAATGAACATGAGTCCAGGACATTTCAGAAATATGTATTAGTCCCTCTATACCGGGTTCAAGTTCAATAAACGCACCATAGTCAGTAATGGAAGTGATTTTGCCCTTAATAAGAGAGCTTACCGGATACCGTTCTTCCACTCCCTCCCAAGGAGAAGGTGAAAGTTGTTTTATCCCCAATGTTAAATGGCCTTCCGCTTTATCAATACCAAGCACTTTTACCTTTACTTTATCTCCGATTCTCAGTAGCTCAGACGGATGCGTTATCCTTCCCCATGCTAAATCAACAATATGTACTAATCCGTCCACTCCTCCAATATCTACAAAGGCACCAAAGTCCACTACATTCTTAACTACACCATCTATTATTTCTCCTTCCTTAACGCTATCCCAAATCTCGTCCTTTTTCTTATGCCATTCCTCTTCTAATAAAGCTCGCCTTGATACTATGACATTAGTCCGTAATCTATCAAATTTAGTTACTCTAACACTTACAACCTGACCTACCAATTTACTCATATCCCTAACTTCTACTATATCTATTTGTGACCCGGGCAAAAAAGCTTCCAATCCTTTAATCAACACAATACATCCGCCTCTTACGGGCTTTATTACCTTAGCTTCTAATGGTACCTTCTCTTCGTAGCTTTTCTTAATATCATCCCATACTCGTAGTAAATCAGCTTTTCTCTTTGACAGAAATATAAGCCCTTCATCCTCTATAATCCTCTCAAGGTAGAAGTCGTATCTATCTCCTAATTTAATAGCAGACGGGTCATCAAATTCAGATAAATAGACAGAGCCCTCTGATTTACATCCTATATCTATAAAGGCTTCTGCCACTGAAATCCCGACTACTTTGCCCTCTACTATACTACCTTCTACTACTCGTTCTAATGATTCCTCTATTAGTTGTAGAATTGCATCTTTCTCACTTCTCTCCATCTTTTTTACCTCCCTGCCTGCCAAAGCTTTTTAGCATCGGACAGGCATTATATGTTTGTCACTTTTTCAATTACTTCATCTATTATCCAATCAGGAGTACTTGCCCCGGATGTAATCCCTACACTATGCTTGTCAGAAAACCATTTCGTGTCTATTTCATCTACTGTTTCTATATGATAAGTAGGGCAAGGGTGTGCCAGTTCAACTAATCTTCGTGTATTAGCCGAATTCCTACCCCCCACAACTATCATTATATCGACCTTTTTAGCAAGCTCTACGGTATGCTTTTGACGCGAAATGACATCTTTGCAAATCGTATTATACACACGAAGCTCTTCTGCTTTCATCAAAAGATGTGCAACAGCATCCTTAAATCTTTGAACTGAAAGAGTAGTTTGGACAATTACACCTATCTTATTCTCTTTCTTTACCTTAGCTAAAGCCGCCAAATCACTTATAATTTCTGCTTGATTCCCAATATGTCCCAAAATACCCTGTACCTCAGGATGCTCACTTTCGCCAACTATAACAACTTTATATCCCTCTGTCAATAGTTTTTTTGCATATTCTTGTGCTCGCTTGACAAATGGACAAGTAGCATCTATTACAGAAAACCCACGCTCGCTTGCTTCGGTTATTACGCTTAGCGGTACTCCGTGTGACCTTATGATTAATTTGCCTGCCCCCACAGCATCCAATGACTCAATTGGTATTACGCCAGATGCTTTAAGTCTATCTATTACTTGTGGATTGTGAATTATAGGACCGTATGTATAAACTGGTACTCCTGCCTCTTTTATGACCCGGTTAGCTATATCTATTGAGCGTCTGACACCAAAACAAAACCCATGCTCAGGGGTATGCAATATCTTCATTGTGCTAACTCTCTTACCTTACATTCTACTTCTTGGGTAAAAAGTTCACGCCCTTCTTTATTTACCTTAAATTTATTAGCCAAGATAGGTGTGCCGAACTTCACATATACCCTATTCTGGCGAACTAATTGACTAATAAGTGAAGTGTTTGTTCCTTTTATAAAAGTAGGTACTATGGGAACGCTCGTTCTTAAAGCAAACCACCCTATACCGGGATTAAACTTTAAAAAATTACCCGTCCTACTCCGTGTGCCTTCGGGGAAAAAAAGTAACCCCAATCCCTTATCTAACAAAGTCTCTATGTATTTCAAGTTTTCTTTACTCGGCTTCTTTGTATTGATAGGATAAGCATTAAAAGCCTTCATCACCCAACTATAAAACTTATTAACCGCAAATATCTCATTTTTAGAAAAAAAGTAACACTCACGACACCAAACTGCCGCCCCTATAAGTGGGGGGTCGTAATTAGATAAATGATTAGCAGCTATAATTATACCACCAGTATTAGGAATATTTTCTCTACCCTCTACCTTAAATCCAAACAATACTTTCCATACCCAATAAATAATTCTACTTCCTATACGATACCTTAATTTCATTTCTAAAAATAAAAATTACATATTGTCATTTTGATGTTTGATTTTTAATATTTGATATTACTTTTATCACTGCCTCCACTTCTTCATCAATACTGAGATTAGTGGTATCTATAATCACAGCATCTTCTGGAATACGGAGAGGCGAATACTCTCTTTGGCTATCTTGCAAATCTCTTGACAACAAATCTTTCTCTATTTTCTCTATCGTACTATACATACCTTTTTCTGTCCCGCCCAAACGGGATTGGAGTTTATCCCGACGAAAGCGGAACTTCGCTACAACAAGCTCATTAGCTCTACGCTTTGCCCTTTCGGAGAGTGACGCATCCAAATAAATTTTAACCTCTGCCTCAGGGAAAACTACGGTCCCGATGTCTCTACCTTCACAGACAACATCGTAAGACCGCGCAAGTCTTCTTTGTAAAGTAACCATATTTTCTCTTACCCCTTTATAAGTAGCACAAAGCGAAGCAACTCTCCCAACCTCTTCAGTTCTTATCTCTTGGGTTATATCTTCACCATCTAAAATTACTTTACCCTCTTCAAAATCAATAGTAAGTTCTGATGCTAAATGTTCAACTGCGTGCCTTTCTTTCGGGTCAATATTATTTCTTATCACTGCCAAAGCCACTGCACGATAAGTAGCACCTGTATCAAGATACTTAAACCCCAACTTCTGTGCTACTAATCTCGCCGTAGTAGATTTACCCGAACCTGCCGGACCATCAATCGTCACTATCATAAGTTATTTTACCTTTTGTGGCCAAAAAGTTCCTATGATAATCCACTTTCCCCATTGTAATACTGTTCCCACAAAAAAGTGAGTATCCTTTTGAGGTGAGCATATTTGATTTAAGAACTTTTCTTTTACTTTCTCTAAAGCTCTTTCCTCTCCAAATTCATCTCGCATTTTTCTGTATAATGCCATTACTTCCCAATCTTCTATCATCATTTTATGCCCTTTACAGGAATTCTCTTCGCACTTAAAGTAATAGCTAAATTTATAGGGAATCTTTTCTAACGGTCTGTTCTTTTCAAGCAATGAAAGTTGATTTAGAACATCTCTTTGCTTTGGGGTCCAATCTCTATTTTTTGTAGGTTTCCAATAGAAATCAATTACTTGGCTCGGCTTTACAACACCAAGTGATATATCTTTTTGACTTTGTTGTTGTAGATAGCACATAGTTCTAATTCCTTTTGCTAATATATATCTCTTCCTTTCAGCCCAGTTGTCTTTGGTGCCAATAACTTTACCCAATCTTATATTCCCAATCGGTCTATAACTCTCTGATCTTGGGTCTCTATTATGTTTTTTTACTTCAACTTCAATCCACTGATACTTCTTATACCACTGGGAGTAATTGTTATATCTATAATCTATCGGATACAATCTTATCCATCTACCATCCTCAAGAACACCTGCAGTACAAACGATTTCTTTATACCTACGAGAAGGGGTCGGATATGTTTTTACTGTTACCAGTATATTCATTTTCGTAAATGAATAACTTTTAGTTTTGTTTTCTCTCTCAATATTTCAGATAGAATAAGTCTGTGGCACTGTTCTGGAGTTTCTTCAAAACACATTAACACAGATGGTTTCTTTTGTAAGATTTGCGAAATTTCATTTATATACGCTTTTTCAGATACCAAAATTTCCTTATATTTCTCCCATAAATCATTACCACTTAAACTCTTCCTATATATTTTAGGTATTCCTAACTCAGGAGTACTTTTATATTCTATATTAAATTTGGAAAGATACTTTTCAAGCCAGAATTTAGAAAATCCATATTTGTATGAGGAAGGATTATTACGAACATCAATTACAATTCCGAGTCCCTTTTTAACAAGAGTGTTTATAAATTCATCAATTGATAAGTTTTGATAACCAATAGTATATATAGATATTTCTGCTGTCTTAATCTCAAAGGAAGAGGATTTTTTTACTTTACTAAATTGAGTGTAATAGGGGTAATGTGAATATATATGGTCTAATAGTTGTTTTGTTTTCAATCTTCCAAATTCACTTGAAATAGTGTTAATATAAGGAATGGTTTTATTTAGATGAGTAGCGATATTCTGTCCATTATCTATTAGCTGAATTGTTTTACTGTCTTGGAATATTTGCTTTTTATTTAGCATAATTCTTAAATCTCTATCCATTTCAAAAGAATAAGGACCATATTTATATGGTACAAAGTCGTAGAAATTTTTAATTCTCTGGGATAATAAAAATCCTAACTTAAAAAGTTTTATTCTCTCTATTCTACCTTTAGATAGTCGTATTATACTTAATATAATTTTTCTCTTGCTCATAATTTGACAAATTTATCTCTATTTTGCTGTAGATAGATTATACCCAATAATGGCACCAATAGGCACGGAAACCCAAATAATGTCATTTGCCGGGCTTAACTCTTTTCCACACATTCGTGCTATTCCGATTATTGTTAAAGGCAGTGATATTGCTCCAATAAGTGTATGTAGGTATTTGCCTTGCGTGTATTGCTTTCCTGTTAGCCATACTCCGAGTGAACTACTTATTCCGTATAATGAGTAGCCTCCAATAGCGATAGCGTCGTCTGTCTTCCATATTGCATTTCCTACATTAGCTCCTATACACCAGCCAATGGTTCCAATTGCATATCCTGCTGCAAGTTCTACTATGTATTTTGTGTTTGAATATTTAGCAGGCGAAGTAACTCTTACAGTATCCACGGTTAAGTTAGATAGAATTAAATACCATATTAGTCCATTCATATAATTCTTTGACTATTCAAAGTAAAAAGTTAGTCCCCTACTGCAAAACTTAAATCTCACTTGTATCAAATTTCTTCCCAAAGGAACATTTGTTTTTGGGCAGTTTCTTTGGGATTAGGGGTTATTTTGGGCATCCTGCTATTGATGAGTATATAATTACGCGCCCTTGACCCAATGATACCCATTTTCTTTAAGCTCTCTATGGTTGTGATTCTTCCTTCTTTTCTTGCACATACTATTTTTTGTGCCGAAATCCTACCTATCCCAGGCACCCTTATGAGTTGATGGAATGATGCTGTATTCACTTCTATTGGAAATGATTCAGGATGTTGTTTTGCCCAGACTAATTTTGGGTCATCATCGGTTGGTAAAAACCCATTAGCATCATATGGTATTTCGTCTGCCTTAAATCCATATTTCCTGATTAACGAGTCTGCCTGATATAATCTGTATTCTCTTTCTGGTGGGCATAGAGGTGTATTTTGGAATGGTGTTTCTGCTACGGGTATAAATCCACTATAATAAACACGCCTTAATTTAAGCTCATAATATAATTTAGTTGCCAGATTAACTATTGCCCTGTCTGTTTCCCCAGCTCCACCAACTATAAGTTGTGTAGTAACGCCGTTATGTATTTTTTTATCCCGTGCTACCCCGACTATCTTTCGTAGCATAGCAATTAGTTTAGCATAGTTTTTGGATGGAGAAAGCCGAGATAACCAATCCTGACCGGGAGCTTCAAGATTTATAGATAATCTATCACTATACTTTGCGGATTCATAAATCAAGTCATCCGATGTATCGGGTAATATTTTAGTGTGAATATATCCCTTATAGTTGTGCTTTTGCCTAAGTAATTGCAAGGTTTGGATAATTTCTTCCTGTGAGTAATCTGCATTTTTATAGATGGCAGAAGACAAGAAGCAACCTTCTACTAATCCATTTGTATAGTGTTCCATAAATAAGTCGGATAACTCTTTGGGCGTGAAAGACAGACGCGGATAGTTTCGCTCTCTCCTATTTACACAATAATAACAATTATGCTCACATTTATTAGTTTGCAGCACCTTAAATAATCTTGTGCACCTTGAGGTTAAACCTTTTCCGCCTTCTCCTGTTGCGTGGTAGACGAATGAGAATTGCTGTGCTTGCTTGTGTGTTACAAGCATACGAGGGTAGCCACAGACATCATATTTTGCGTCGCTGCCAAGTAATTTAAGCTTCTCTTTTATCTGCATTTTATGAGACTTTTTATATTTCTGAGCTTCAATCTATTATCTCTCCATAATCTACTTCAATCCCAGTATCAATTTTTGTATAATAAATAATCTTTACATCTATATGTTCTGGCAATGATGCCTTAATCTCATAAGTATAAGGTTTTATAGATACAGGAATATCTCCAATGTAGCCATCTATTCCTCTTGATTCTTCATCGGGTTCGGATAAGCGATAATTATCACCTTTTATTTCAGCTCCTTTCTTTAATATCGCTTCCTGAAATCTCAATCCGATAAAGGTCTTCACGACTACTAAATCTCTTACCCACTGCTCAACCATTTCCCTATCAATTTTGTCTATTGTATTTTTAAAATTTTTCAACATCTGAACTATCTTTTCCGTTGACTCTCTAATTGCATCAGGCTTTTGTTTTAGATACCATTTCTCCCACTCAGATAAGGTCTTTCCTGTAAACTGTTGTATAAGTTCACTCATTTGACCAACTACTTTTAGTCGCGTTCCCTGAGCATATTGATTTGCTAAATTGATAAGTGGAGCAACATATTTTGGAAATTCAAGGGTTTCTATATCCAAATATTTCCTAATCTCTTCAATGCTAATTTTTACCTTCATATCGTCATACCTTACTTGTTTTTAAATTCAGAAATTTAGACTTATATTTATAATCAAGAGTAGTATCTACATCAACCAAGTCATTTTTAATCAAATGAGCATTTAAGAAAGTCTTGTTCCACAAATAAAGATAGCAAAGCAAGTTATTTCTCTCGTCGTACTTAATATTGTCAAATTTCATAAATACTTTCTCCCCGCGTGTTTTCTCTCTCAAAAAATGTTTGGCTTCTCCGTCTTTTTCTATACTTTCTTTTACGCCTAACAATCTAATTTTTAATCCATTATTTAAAACCACTACCTCTGGAGAGATTATCTCTTTTATTGTATAATATATTTCCCTTTCAAAATGAGAATTGTCTATTTTTGACCCAAATCTTAATTTCTTTAGGTCAACCTTTTTGTCAAACTTTATCGGGTCTTTGAATATATAAGGCAAGTCTCTTATCTTTTCCTTAAAATCAATATTTAATTCCTCTTGCTCTTTTATTTCAAAAGCTCTGTCTTGGAAAATAGCACTTTGCTTAATTCCAAATTTTTCTTTTATGATTGGCAGAAAATCCTTGTTTATTTCGTATCCGATAGAATTTCTTTTTAGAGTTTTCGCCACAAGCGTTGTCGTGCCACTTCCAAGAAATGGGTCAAGCACAGTATCACCAACAAAGCTAAACATCTTGATAAGTCGCCTCGGAAGTTCCTCTGGGAACATTGCCAAATGTTTATTTTGCTTTTCACCGGGAAAGTTCCAGTGTCCTGTGAAATATTGATTCCATTCTTCATCTGTTAATTTGGACTCTTCTTTAATTTCTTTATTGACCTTTAGAGGATTTCCATCCTTCTTAAAAATCAAAATGAATTCATAATCTAATTTTATGATTCCATTTCGCGGATAAGGATATGAACCCATTACAGTGGCGCCACCAGTTGTATGGCAGGTAGTAACCTTCTGCCAAATTATCGCACCCATATAATCAAAACCGATAGTCTCACAAAATTTTATAATCTCTGTGCGGATAGGAATAACTTTATATCTTCCATAATAAACCGACCGCGCAAACTGGTCGCCAATATTGATACACAACCGACATCCTTTGTGAAGCATACGCTGGCATTCTTGCCAAACCAAATTTAGATTGTTGATATAATTCTCATAACTATCATTATATCCAATCTGTTCCTTTGGTCCATAATCTTTCAATTGCCAGTACGGAGGTGAGGTAACGATTAAATGCACAGATTCATCCGCAATTTCCTCCATTTTTCTTGAATCGCCAATTATTATCTTATGCCAGCTCATTTTTCTACTTCTTTAAGTGCATCATCAAATATTTGGAGGGCAAGGTCTAATTCTTCTTTCTTAATAGTCAATGGAGGCATAAATCGTATTCCATTTTCGCCACAGGAAAGTAATAATAGCCCTTGTACACAACATTCATCTATAATTTTACTTGTTTCCTTTTTTGCCTTTTCTTTTGTCTTTTTATCTAACACAAGCTCGCACGCTACCATAAGTCCCTTGCCTCTAATATCACCAATTAACGAGTGCTTATCTGCCAGTTTATGTAGTTCCTCTAAAAGGTAGTTGCCCATATTTTTAGCATTTTCCATCAGCTCATCTTCTAATAATTTTATAGTCGCCATTGCTGCTTCACAAGAGACGGGGTTGCCGCCAAATGTAGATGCATGTGCCCCTTGTGGCCACTCCATCAATCCTTTTCTGGCAACAGTAACTCCGATAGGCATTCCTGATGCTATTCCTTTGGCAATACAAATAATGTCAGGTATAACTTCCCAGTGTTCAATAGCAAACATCTTACCCGTCCTACCCATTCCTGCTTGGACTTCATCATCTACAAATAGTATTTCATACTTATCAAGCAATTTTTTAAGTTCCTGAAAGTATCCATCAGGTGGCACAATATATCCGCCTTCCCCTTGTATAGGTTCGGCAAAGCATGCTGCCACTTGCGTAGGTGGTGCTATTGTTTTGAATATTACATTTTCAATGTATTTTATGCAGTTAAAATTACAATCAGGGTAAGTTAAATTAAATATACATCTATAACAGTAAGGATATGGAATATGTATTACTCCCGGCACCAGTGGTTCAAATCCATCTCTTTGTATTGATTTAGATGCTGTTAATGACATGGCACCATAAGTCCTGCCGTGGAATGCACCAAAATATGCCAATAGGAGTTTGCGTTTCGTGGTCCAGCGTGCCAGTTTAATAGCTGCTTCAATAGATTCTGCTCCTGAGTTGCAAAAAAAGGTGCGTTTATGTGGGTTACCTGGTGTTATTTCAGCCAACTTTTTAGCTAATTTAATCAGCGATGGGTAGCGGAAGTCGGAGCTTGACATATGTAGCAATAGTTCTGCTTGCTCTTGTAAGGCACGCACTACTTCGGGATGGCAATGTCCTGTGCTACATACTGCAATTCCCGTGGTAAAGTCCATAAACTTATTCCCATCTACATCCCATACCCATACACCTTCTCCGCGTTCAATAGCTATATTGTGTGGCCTTCCATACGAGGGACTAATAAATTTTGTATCTTCTTCTATAAGAAGCTTTGACTTTGGACCTGGCAAATTTAATCTCTCCATTTTATCTCCTTCCTTTCAATAACTTAAATCAAAAATCCTAAATCCGAAGTCCCGCTTTCTTCCCGATGGCTATCGGGATGTGGCGGGACACTAAATCCTAAACAAATCCCAAATCCCAAATTCAAATGTTCCAGACCTGTTTTGGATTTAGAATTTTTCATCTAAGGTTCTATGTAATAAAAGTTAATATTGTATCGCCTGATTTATAGTGTTTGCCTACTTGTATGGGTTCGTGTTTTGAGTGTTCTATAATTAACATCCTATTTGCTATGATGGGTATATTTTGCAGTATCTTCTCTACATACCCTTCATTATAAGGTGGGTCAGCAAAAATAATAATTGGAGAGTTAGAGAGTTCAAGAGTTAAAGAGTTAAAGAGTCTAAGAGCATCTTTGGTGATTATTCTCGCTTTATCAGAATAATCTAATGATTCAAGATTCTCTTTAAGCACAGAGATTACTTTTTTTGACTGCTCAACAAAAATTGTTTTACTTGCTCCTCTTGATAATGCTTCAATCCCTACGGCGCCGCTGCCTGCAAATAGGTCAAAAAATGTAGAGCCACTCACCTTTTCACTAAGGACATTAAAAATAGTTGCCCTTACCTTATCTTGTGTCGGTCGTATGCTGCGGGGTGCTTTAAGTATTCTACCTTTATTTTCGCCACCTGTAATTTTCATTAGCTTTTTAGGAATTAGCTTTTTAGCTTCTTATGAATTTTATATCTTATGCTGATTTGAAAGTCAAGCCCTTTTTTCTTGTTATCTATTTTAATTATTGACAATACGAATAAGTTGTATAAAAATAAGTTAAATGAAGATAGGAATTATAGCTAATCCTAATAAATCAATGGTTAAATCTGTATTCCCTGAACTAATTCAGTGGTTAGTGCAACAACATCAAGAGGTCTGGATAGCAGAGGAGAATGAGCTACCCATAGAACGAGGATTGAATTCTTCTTTCCAAGTCTGTGCAAAGTTTCAAGATATTGTCTTACGAACGGAAGTTATTTTAGCTATGGGTGGAGATGGTACTTTATTAAAGGCGGCCCATATTGTAGGGGCGTCTGAACTTCCTATACTTGGCATTAATCTTGGTGGACTTGGCTTTCTTACAGAAGTAGGAGTAGATGAAATGTATTCTGCATTGACTAAATTGATTGATTCCCAATATATTCTTGAGACGAGAATGGTTTTAGAATCCAGTATAGGGGATGATAAGTTTTATGGTCTTAATGATATAGTTATCACGGGTATAGGTGGTGGCAGAATGCTACATCTTGTGGTCTGGGTAGATGGTAATTATTTATCCCACTTCTCATCGGATGGGATGATATTTTCTACTCCTACGGGTTCAACTGCCTATTCACTTGCGGCATTAGGACCTATACTTCATCCTGCAACTGAGGCAATAGTACTTAATTTTATTTGTCCTCATACGCTTGGTGCGAGGCCAATAGTTGTTGGTGCAGATGCTATCATAGAAGCTAAATGCGAGAATAGCGATGCTACGGTTGTCATAGATGGGCAGGATAAAGTATTGGTAAATAAGAATAAAAAGATAATAGTCCGTCGTGCGAACTATAAAGTTAATCTTATCAAAGCAGGGACGCGTAATTTTTATGAACTACTGCGTACTAAATTAAAATGGGGAGGAGGGAAGGAGAGATGAAAAAATATTGGTGGGTATGGGCAGTAATTATTGCCATAGTTATATTAGGAGTGGCTATCATAGATAATATAAAGGGTAGTGACAAAACCTCTTTCTCTTTCGGTAAAAGCATAGGACTGATAGAAATAAGTGGTGTTATTGAATCTTCTGCTGAAACTATTAAGAATATAGCCAAATGTGAAGCCACTCCTAATATAAAAGCCATTGTAGTCCATATCCAATCCCCTGGTGGCAGTGTTGTGCCTAGTCAAGAAATCTATAGTGCTTTGCGGAAAGCTAAAAAGCCAACAGTTGCCAGTTTAAGTGATTATGCGGCTTCGGGTGGCTACTACATAGCTTGTGCGTGTGACCAGATAGTAAGTAATCCGGGGACATTAACCGGTTCTATAGGTGTGATTCTGAGTTTACCTAATGTGACTGAGCTTATTAAAAAGGTGGGCTTAAAATTTAATGTCATTAAATCCCGGCCTTATAAAGATATCGGCTCACCTTATCGTGATTTGATGCCTGATGAGTATGATTTATTAAAAGTAGTCGTGGATGATGTGTATGACCAATTTGTAGGTGCTGTTGTTGAAGGTAGGGGCTTGGATAAGGAAAAGGTATTAGAAATCGCAGATGGCAGGATATTATCAGGTAGGCAGGCATTTGAGCTTGGACTTGTAGATACACTTGGCACATTAGAGGATGCCAAATTATTTGCCGCTTCACTTGCCGGCATAAAGGGTGAGCCCAAAGTAGTAGAATTTAAGAAACTCCAGCCGCGATGGGTTAAAATGATTACAGAAGGTATAGCAAACAAAATGCGGATTAGATTGGAATATAGGTAATTTAACTCACAAGTTCAAATGTCAAAGCTCAAAGTCCAAATAAAATCCAAATGTCAAACCTTAAATATTATTGCCACTAAATCACTAAGTTACACAAAAATGAAAGTTCAAATGCCAAATAAAAAGTCGTAAGTCATAAGAACTAAGCTTTGAGCCAGAGGCTCATCAGCCTCCGGCTGAAATCCTTACTACTTATAACTTATATCTTTTTTGGAATTTGGGTTTTAATTTTATGTATATCAATGTAGCGTTGGAGGGAGGTACTTTTACATATAAGGTACCGGAAGCGTTAGTTGCCCATATAGAGTTAGGCACACGAGTTTGTGTTCCATTAAGAAATAGAAAGACGGATGGCTGGGTAGTAGAGACGAAAATACAATGTCACGAAAACACTCCCGCCCCGCTTGCTTCGGGATTTACAACTTGCTTCGGGATTTACAATAAACCACTAAATTACACAAAAATAAGAGATATAATTAGTCTCGCTTATCCCTTTCCTCTTATTTCTCACTCTCTTATAGAACTTGGCAAATGGGTATCTGCTTATTATCACTCTTCGTTAGGGACAGCACTTGACCTGATGGTTCCTAAAATAGTCAATAGTTCAAGGGTTCAAGAATTTAAGTGTTCAAGTGTTCAAGGATTTAAGTGTTCAAGTGTCAAGTTTAAATTGCCATTAGCTATTAGCGATTCGCTTAGGCAACGGAGATATAAGAGTGTATTACTTTACGGAATGAATAGGCGTGGTATTTATTTGCAAACAATATCCGAAGCCCTAAATTATGGTCTGGGGGTTATCTTTCTTGTTCCTGAAATCAAGCTTACTCCTGAGATAATGGCACTTTTTCAAAACCGCTTTGGTACTCGTGTTGCTTTACTACATTCGGGATTAAAGAAAGAAGAGCGTTGGTCAGAATGGATGCGAATTAAAGAAGGTGCGGCTGATATTGTTATTGGGACGATGAGTGCCGTTTTTGCTCCTGTTAATAATCTTGGGGTTCTAATTGTAGATGAAGAACAGGACACAAGTTACAAGAGTGAAAAGCAGCCCCGCTACTCTACACCGGTAGTTGCGAAAAAGCGGGCAGAGATAGAGCAATGTTTATATATTGCAGGCAGTCTTACGCCCAGTATAGAAGCTTTCTATGCTACCGAGAGAGGTTTAACCTCAAAGAAGAGAAGTACTCTTATTCGGTTATCTGAGTCCAAGCAAGAGAATAAGCTTTTTGTAGTTGATATGCGTAAAGAGACGGAAGCCATTTTTTCTACTCTCTTGAAGCGTAAGTTAAAAGAGCATATAGCTAACCACAGCAAGATACTTTTATTCTTAAATCGTCGTGGTTTTTCATCTTTTATTATATGTGATGATTGTGGCTATATTCCTAAGTGCCCTAATTGTGGTATTTCACTAACTTACTATCGTCAGCAGTTAGTTTTGAAATGTCATTATTGCAATTACACAGAACGGGCAATTGGCTATTGTCCACAATGCAAAGGGACTAATTTATCTTATAAAGGAATAGGCACGGCAAGGGTAGAGAAGATTTTTAAGACTATGTTTCCTAATGTTAATATATGCAGATTAGACCTTGAAGAGGTGGCATCTAAATATATTACTCATATCTTTAATTCCTTTAAGAGCGGTGAAACGCAAGTCCTACTTGGCACACAACTAATAGCCAAGCCGGTTGATTTTCCCGAAGTTGGCTTAGTGGGCATAATTTCAGCCGATACGGGGTTAAATTTGCCTGATTTTAGGGCTTCTGAGCGTGTTTTTTCTTTACTAATGCGATTGGTGAAAAAGGGAGCAGAAGTAGTTATGCAAACCTATAATCCTGACCATAGCGTAATTAAGCACCTAAAATCCTCTGATTATCTTGGGTTCTATAAATTTGAACAATCAGCGCGCATGGAACTTAATTATCCACCTTACTCTCACCTTGTAAAACTACTTATAGAGCATAAGGATGAAAAACAAGCTACTGAAAGGGCTAATAGAATAGCCATCCAGCTTGAACAAAGGGGTATAAACTTTCTTGGTCCTTCGCCTTGTTCTGTGGCGTGGAAGAGAGGCAAGTTCAGAATGCACTTACTTTTGAAGGTCTCTGACCCGCAACAATTAGCTGCCGCTGAATTACTCTCTGCGGGAGCTATAATAGATGTTGACCCTATCGGATTACTTTAAGTGGTTCGGTCTCAAGCGATGCGACTTTAAGCTATTCATATGTGCTATATTGTTTGTAACATCTCCACTTTGGTCAGATAGGATTTTTTTCCTTCAAGGCATTCTTTAAGGAACTTCAAATCTTCTTCTGCTGTATCCCATCTTTCATTCTCATCATGAAGTCCCGCAAGAGCAGTGATAGCATCTTCAAGCAACATTTCATCAATTGTAAAAATGTGTTTATATATAATTCCAATAGCCCAAGCAGATACTGACTTTTTGGTTGTTTTTCCTGAGAGGTAGGCATCAATTTTTTTAATGACCTTGCTTTTCAGAATTTCCATTTGCTCCTCCTTACTCGAAAAAATTTATTGCTGGGAATTTCTTTTTATAGTTAGAGTTTCGGCTGCCTGGCTCTTCGTGTGGCCCATGTATGACTCGTCCCTTTGAATCATAGACCAGATGATAGACAACTAATGTATGTCCCTCACTGTTCTTTACTTTCACGATTACATTTTTGTCCCGATTACTTCTGAGACTCTTATCTATTTCGGTTACCGTTTCATCTAAATTGTCAATAATCTTTTTCGGATACCGATAGATAGTAGGATTTGACATATCGCTTTTTTTTCTATTTTAAGCGATGTGACTTTAAGAGGTGTGACCTTAAGAGGTTTAACCTCAAGCTACTACTATACAAGTGACCGTAGAAGACACTCCCTCAGTATCGTGTACCTTTTCCGCTACCAGTTCACCAAGTTCTTTAAGGTCCTTAACTTTGACATTAACTATGACATCATAAATTCCTGTCACCATGTGAGCTTCGCTGATTTCCGAGAATTTTCTCAACGCTTTTAATGCTTCGCCTGCTGTACCTGGCTTTAATTTTATAAGCACATAAGCTGCTATTCCCATTTTACCTCCTATTTGTGATAGAGAATATCTACATTTTGTAGGTTGTCAAGTTTTTTAATTTTTGTTTGACTTTATTAAAAAGTAAGAGTATAAATAATAATATGGGAGTAAAGGTTATAACCTTTGGATGTAGGTTAAATCAATATGATAGCGAGTGGTTAAAAGAAGGGTTTGAGCTTGCCGGCTATAATCGGTTATCGGGGAGCGGTAATCGGTTATCGGAGGAGGTTTGTATAATTAATACTTGTGCAGTGACTGCTCATGCTTGTCGAGAAGCTCGTAATGCTATAAGAACTGAGGCGTTAAGAGTGCCTAAACCATTTATTATAGTTACGGGTTGCTATGTTAAATTGTGGTCAAATGAGTTATCACAAATTGCAGGTATAGACCTTATGGAGTCGGATTTGCATAAAATAGTGAAAGATTTTCTTAAAGTACCTTTGCTGACCGGGATTAAGCGGTTTAATCATCGGGATAAGGCGTTTATTAAAGTTCAGGAGGGGTGTGACCAGTTTTGCAGTTATTGTGTAGTACCATACGCACGAGGTAATCCACAGGATAGGTCCTTAAATGAGATACTAACAGAGGTAAGGAATTTAATTGAAACGGGTTATGAAGAGTTTATCTTGACTGGCACAAATCTTGGGTTATGCCATAACTTATTGGAGGTACTTAAATCTCTGGTTGTGCTTGAAGGGGTGCGTAGAATAGGGCTGGGTTCAATAGAGCCGGTAGGGATAAGTGATGAGTTGCTTGATTTTATTTATCGCTCGGGTAAGTGTTCAAGGTATTTTCATATTCCTTTACAAAGTGGCGATAATAAGGTATTAAAATTAATGGGTCGCTGGTATAATCGGGATGAGTATTTGGACTTAATTTGTAGAATAAAGGATAGACTTCCTGATAGTGCTATTGGGGCTGATGTAATAGTTGGTTTCCCTGGCGAAGGGGAGAATGAGTTTCTGAATACCTATAATTTAATAAAAGATGCGTCTATTTCGCGGTTGCATGTATTTAGGTATTCTGGTCGTCCTGGGACACCAGCTTTTAGTTTGACAGCTGAGCCTACTGATAGTATTAAGAAACACCGGAGTGCTTTGTTGCGTCAGTTGAGTGAAACTAAATGGGAAGCATTTAGGGCACAATTCATAGGTAAGATTCTTGAATCTCATATTGAGGGTATGAATTTGCGTAATAGTGCTTGTCAACAGGGTAATGGGTTGGCAGTGGGCGTGACTAATAACTACATAAAAGTATTATTTAATTCTAATGATAAAATAAATAAAGGATTTGTCGATTTGCGTATTAACGCTGTAAATGGGGTATTGACTTACGGGGAAGTGGTGTGTTCAAATGAAAAGTTGTAAGTCGTAAGCGATAAGGATTAAGATTAGTTCTTACTACTTATATCTATTTTTGATTTAGAGTATGGGTAGATATTTTAGAATAGTTAAATTATTACAATAAAGGGGGTAAGATGAAAGAGTATATTTTAGGTTGCTTTATTATATCTTGTGCTTCTTATTGCGAGGCACAGCAAGAGGGGACACTTTTGTGGTCATTTGAGGCGAGTAATAGGATGGCTTGTGTGGCTTCTATTAGTGATGTTAATGGGAATGGAATAGCTGATGTATTGGCGGGTAAGTTTTTTGATACCTTGTATTGTTTTGATGGCGGAAGCAAAGATACTGCCACTATTATATGGAAATTTGCAATGGGTTGGAACGATGATTTTGTGGATGTAACACCTATACCTGATGTCAATAATGATGGGATAGAAGATGTAGTAACAGGGTGTACTGGGGGTAATCATTCTTATTGTTTAGATGGTCAGAATGGCAATATTATTTGGTGGTTTTCTGAACCTGTGTGGACATATACATTTGTTGAGCCGATTGGTGATGTAAATGGTGATGGGATATGTGATGTGATATTAGGATTAAGAAGTCCACATAAAATATATTGTATTGATGGTGCAAGTATAGATACTGCAAATGTATTATGGGAGTTTCCGGTTGCAGGTTGTCTCCGGAGCAAATATTCTATTTCTTCCTTAAATGATATTGATGGAGATAGTGTAAGTGACAAGCAACCGGAGAGTTGGGCCTATTGTCTGAGCGGTAGAGATGGTGATACATTATGGTTGTATGATGTGCCAGAAGCTATTGCTCAGTGTGTCAGTCCAATAGAGGATGTCAATAATAATGGCACACAGGATGTTTTAGTAGGCACACAAGGGCTCGACGCTAAAGTCTATTGTCTGGAAGGTAATAATGGTGATATTATTTGGGAGTCCGACACCTCGGGAGATAAGATGAGAGTTATAGCTATTTCCGACATCAATGGAGATGGCAAGCAGGAGGTAATTGCGGACGCAAGTGATTATGGTGGAAACGATTATAGCATATTATGTATAGACGGAAATACGGGTAATGTGTTGTGGAATTGTCCCACATTCTGGATTCCGAATCATCTTGATGTAATTTCAGATGTTGATGGAGATTCAATTCCTGATATAGTAGCTGGGACATGGGGTGGTTTTGTTTATTGTCTAAGTGCAAAGGCGGGTAGTGTGATTTGGCGATATCATGGGCCTGATACTTCGGTATTTGCTGATATTATGGGACTAACCGGTATAACCGATGTAAATGGAGATGGGTTTGATGATGTAGCAGGAGTTACCTATAATAGAAAAGCATGGTGTTTATCGGGTAAGAGTTATGTTGGGGTGGAAGAGAGTGAAGAGTTGAGAGTTAAGAGTTTAGAGTTAAGAGTTTCACAAAATCCGTTTATTAAAGCCACAGAGATTAGGGGTTGGGGGTTAGGGGTTAGTGAGAAGCAAGAAGTCAAGATATACGATATTGCCGGTAAAATGGTGCAAACTATACCAATTTCTGCTCAACAATCCCAGATGCCTATAGGTCAAGATTTAGCACCGGGGGTTTATTTTGTTAGAGTAAAAGGGTACGAACCTTTGAAAATAATTAAAATAGGGAGGGTAAGATGAAAAAATATATTTTAGCTTGTTTTGTTATGTTTTGTGCCTTTAATTCTCATGCACAAACGGATAAGGGAAGTCCTTTTGGTATAAATGGGGCTCAATATATAGAGCAGAAATATCAGGTAGGCGGAATAGGTAAATGGGCACCACTTGACGAAGTAAAAAGCTTAGGCACAAAGTGGGTTAGAATTTTATTCCCATGGTATGCTCTTGAACCGGATAGCGGTAAATTTAATTGGACTTATGCAGACTCAGTAGTAAAGCAGTGTCAGGACCGTGGGTTGCATATTCTTGCTAATATTCATTATACTCCTGCATGGGCACGCCCATCTCATTCTTGGCCTGATTCTTTTAACTATCCACCCGAGATTGACGGTGCGTGGTATAATTTTATTGACTCACTTGTTGAAAGATATGATGGTGATAACTATAAGGATATGCCTGGTTTAGACTGTACTAATCCAATTAAATATTGGGGTATGTGGAATGAGCCGAATTTTCATGAATTCTTTGCCTATAATGATAATGAGGGAGCGGGAGATTATGCTAAAAGATACTTCAATATTATTCTTAAACCTGGTTGGGAAGCGGCAACGGCGGCAGACCCGACTTGTAAAATTAGTGCCCCGGAGACCTACTGGTTTAAGTGGAGAGATAACGGAACTTATCATTGGGAGAATAACTGGATAGATACGCTGATAAATAATATACTGAGTACCCCGGGGATGCTTAATGATTTGGTATTTTCTTATCACATTTATCATGGTCATAGAGACTTGGGTTCCGGCTATCCCCACACGGCAACAGAGCTTTTAAAGGATATAGATGATTCAGCGAGAACCTATATGCTAAATCGTGGGATTAGTAATAAAGAATTTTGGGTAACAGAAGTAGGTTGGACTACTTGTCAGGACCCAAGTGAGAATTATACCGAGCAGGACCAAGCGAATTATTATATTGAAATGTGTAAAGGTATGCTTGAGCGAAGTGATTGGTTTAAGAGGATATTTTTCTTTGAATTGTGGGATGCGCCGTGGGAGAATAGATTTGACCATGGGATATTGAAGTACCCATTGGATACACTTTTTCAGGGCTGGCATAATGTTGAGTGGAATAGAGGTGAGATTTTGAACGAAAATCGTCCTGACTATGTTCACTCCGGTAGTTGGAGTTGTAATCTAAAGAGGGATAATGTAGTTAGTGGCTGTGTTAAGGTGCAAAGTAAATGGATAGATTGTCCGGCTGGGCAATGCAGCGCATTTGTGTTTCGTAGGACTGATGATATTCGAGTTGGCGATAACGATAATTTGCCCGGTGGTGCGGGGTGGCAGGTTTTGATGAGAAAGAAGGGTAGACCTGAAACCCAATCTACAGCAGTGAAGGGTGACTCGCTTAAAGGAACAACAATGTATCCATTTTGGCTTCGATCCGACAAAAGAGGTTTTATAGTTCCTGCCGATACATTTTCTTATGAGGTCAGTTTTGCTGTTGAACTTGGCTACTGGGCAAAAGGGGAAGCGTGGTTTGATTCGGCAGTTATATATTCTGTAAATAATCCAACTATTAATCTTTTAGAAAATTTAGAGTCTGATTCTATAGGTGAAGAAGGGTTTGAGTGCGTAAAATTAAGGGGTGCCCCGATGTATGAGACAGAGCCGCCTGCTCCTTTGGAGCATAAGGATGCATTTGATAGTTTGCAGGAGTTTATCAAGAGTTATAATCTATGGTTTAATTCTAATACTTCTGAGTGGGGTTGGTGACCATAGTGGTCGCTACTCTAATGTGGTCAACTATCTAACTGCACAGGGTTATGCGGTGTATGGATTTGACCTTCGCGGTCATGGTCACTCCTCTGGGCAGAGAGGGCATATCAATAAATGGTCAGACTATAGTGGCGACTTACAATCTTTTCTGGACTTGGTTTGTAGTCGGGAGTCGGGGGCAAAGCTTTTTCTAATGGGTCATAGTTTGGGTGCATTGATTTCTTTGGACTATGTGCTTCGTTATCCAGCAGGGCTTTGTGGTGCTATTATTAATGGTGCGCCCTTTGAACCGATAGGTATAGCAAAGCCCTATAAGGTAGCTTTGGCGCGTCTACTATCTCGGTTTATGCCCCGCTTCTCAATACCTTTGGATTTTGAGTCAGTGGCTATGTCCCGTGACTCAATAGTTGTAAGAGATTATATCGCTGATTCATTAGGACATAAGATAGTGAGTGTTCGCTGGGGTACAGAATCACTTGCAACTCTCAAATGGGTTAAAGAGCATTCAACGGATTTAAGTATTCCAATTCTTATACTTCATGGAGGGGCTGACCGTCTTAACTCATCAGAAGGGAGTCGCCATTTTTTTGATAAATTGACTTTCCCGGATAAGACATTGCGGATTTATCCGGAAGGATACCACGAGTCTCATAATGATATTAACTATCAGCAAGTAATGCAGGATATAGGACAATGGCTTGATAGTCATATACGATGAGAGTTTAAGAGTTCAAGAGTTTAAGAGTTCAAATGTCAAAACTTAAATACGGTGCCATTATGAATTTTTAATGAATCTTTTTGTGTCTATTTGCATCAAAAGAGAAGGTGATTAAGACATTAAAGCAAGAGTTATTAGAGGTCCAAGAATCCCTATCCTCGTGTAAAGATGCCTATCTGCGTTCCCTTGCCGATTTAGAGAATTATCGTAAGCGTGTCTATAAAGAGAAGGAAGATTTGCGTAATGGGGTAGTGGAGCGTTTATTGTCTAACCTTCTACCCTTGATGGATGATTTTGAGCGTGGCTTGGCTTTATTGAAGGGAGCGGGAGTGGATGATTTTTACAAGGGTATAGAGTTGATATATCGCAATTTTCAATCTTTTTTGGAGCAAGAAGGGGTAGCGAGTTTTAGTTCGGTGGGTGTGGAATTTAATCCTGCTTTGCATGAGGCGGTGGGCGTCAAAGAGACCGATGAGTGTTTGCCTAATTATGTAGTTTCCGAGTTGGCTCGCGGATATAAGTTGAAAGATAAGGTAATCAGGCATAGTAAAGTAATAGTGAGTGCGGAAGCAGAAGACGGAGGGCAGAAGACAGAGGACGGAGGGCAGAAGACAGAGGACGGAGGGCAGAAGACAGAGGACGGAGGGCAGAAGACAGAGAAGTCTGATAGTCAAATGGTCTGATAGTTCAAATGTCAAAATCCAAATACCAAAACCTAATACTATGCCACTAAATCACTAAAACACTAAAATGCAAAGCTTAAAAGCTAAAGATAGGAGGTAAGATGTCGGATAAAGCAATAGGAATAGATTTGGGGACGACTAATTCATGCGTTGCCATAGTAGAGGGTGCCGAGAAGATAGTTATCTCTAACCCTGATGGCGGTAGGACTACGCCGTCTGTTGTAACGGTGACGGCGGGTGGTGAGCGACTTGTCGGACCTTTGGCGAAGCGGCAGTCTATTTTGAATCCTGATAGCAGCATTTATTCAATCAAGCGATTTATGGGTCGTCGCTACTCGGAGGTCGGCGAGGAAATGAAGTTAGTTCCCTATAAAGTAGTGGAGGGTCCGCATCAGGATGCCCGTGTAATGATGGGCGGTAAGGAGTATTCGCCACCGGAGGTCTCGGCTCTAATTCTGCAATACTTGAAGAAGTCGGCGGAAGACTATTTGGGTCAGAAGGTAAGCAAGGCCGTGATAACGGTGCCTGCTTATTTCAATGACTCACAGCGTAAAGCGACTAAGGATGCCGGCACAATCGCAGGGCTTGAGGTTCTTCGTATTATCAATGAGCCGACAGCGGCATCGCTTGCCTATGGTGTTGGCACGAAGAAGCGTGAGCGGGTTGCGGTGTACGATTTCGGGGGTGGCACCTTTGATATTTCCATCATAGAGATAGATATGAGCGAATCGCCCCCGGTTATAGAGGTCTTGGCGACCAATGGCGACACACATCTTGGCGGTGATAACATAGACCAGCGCATAGTTGAGTGGATAGTCAGCAGTTTTCGTAAGGAGCAGGGCATTGATTTATCCAAAGACCGGTCTGCAATTCAGCGGGTACGGGATGCCGGTGAGAAGGCCAAGTGTGAGCTTTCTACGAGTATGGAGACGAGTATCAGCTTACCCTTTATCACGGCTGACGCCAATGGGCCTAAGCATCTGGACTTGAAGTTAACGCGTGCGAAGTTGGAGCAACTTATCGAGGACTTAATTGAGCGTTCTCATCATCCGTGTGAGCAGGCGGTAGAGGATGCGATTAAGCGTGCGGGTTCATCTATCAAGAGAATAGAGGACATAGATGTGGTGATCCTTGTTGGTGGAATGACACGGATGCCCCGTATTCAGAAGTTAGTGGCTGATTTCTTTGGCAAGGAGCCGTCTAAGGGCGTTAATCCAGACGAGGTCGTCGCAATGGGTGCGGCTATTCAGGCGGACAGTTTGTCGGGCGAGGGTAAGAAGGAGTTGTTGCTCTTGGATGTCACGCCTTTGACTTTGGGAATAGAGACGCTTGGCAGTGTGATGACGCCGATGATACCTCGCAATACCACTATTCCGACTCGCAAGTCCCAGATATACACAACAGCAGCGGATAGTCAGACTGCGGTAACCATTCATGTTTTGCAGGGTGAGCGTCCAATGGCTCCTGATAACCGCTCTCTTGGTAAGTTTGACTTGATGGGCATTCCGTCAGCCCCGCGTGGCGTACCGCAGATAGAGGTGACTTTTGACATAGACGCTAACGGTATTCTAAATGTGAAGGCGATTGATAAGGCGACCAATAAGGAGCAGTCCATAAGGATTACAGGGTCAAGCGGGCTCTCGGATAGTGAAGTAGGCAAGATGGTTGACGAGGGCAAGGTCAATGAAGCGGAGGACAAGAAGCGGCGAGAGATGATAGAAGTGCGGAATCAGGCGGATACACTGATTTACTCGGTTGAAAAGAGCTTGAAGGAGTTCGGGGATAAGGTTTCAGAGACAGAGCGTAAGGATATAGAGAATGCAGTAGAGCGGCTCAAAAAGACGCTAAGCGGCGATGATATGGAAGCAATGAAGAAAGAGATGGATGAGCTACAGAAGGCGAGCTACAAGTTGGCGGAAGAGATGTATAAACAGAGTGCCGCTCAACAAGGTGGCGAGACAAAGGATGGGGCAGAGCCAAAAGGGAACGCGGAGACAAAAGATAGCACAGCGGATGCCGGTGAAAAGAAGAAAGCAGAAGGTCCTATAGAAGCGGATTACGAGGTCATAGATGAAGATAAGAAGTGAAGGACAAGACAAATAGGTTAAACAGAAAAAGAAATGCGTAAAAAGAAAGAAGTAGTCGGTAATAAGAATACAGCGTTCCGTGATGAGAATACAGCAGTCGGTACTCGGAGGACGGATGGCGGTATCGGGAGTACAGCAGTCCGCACTCGGAGTACAGCAGTCGGTACTCGGAGTACAGCAGTCGGTACTCGGAGGACGGATGGCGGTATCGGGAGTACAGCAGTCGGTACTCGGAGGACGGCAGTCGGTATTGGGAGTAAATAGGTTATGTCAGCTAAGCGGGATTACTATGATATATTGGGCGTCGGTCGTGATGCCAGTCAAGAAGTCATTAAAACGGCTTACAGGAAGTTGGCTCGCAAATACCACCCGGATATGAATACGGAGGAGGACAAGAAGCAGGCGGAAGAAAAGTTTAAGCAGCTTTCAGAAGCATATGAAGTGTTGAGCGACCCCAAGAAACGGCAAATGTATGACCAGTATGGGCATGAAGGAGTGAGTCAGCAGTTTGGGCAAGGCGGCTTCACTTGGAACGACTTCACCCACTTCAATGATATAGAGGATATACTGGGTACGCTATTGGGCGGTAGGTTTGGGGGCGAGTCAATAAGCGATAGACTGTTCGGCAGGAGTTCACGCGGTGGCTTTGGAGGTAAAAGAGAAGGCGGCGACCTCCAAGTGACCATTGCTTTGACTTTGGCAGAAATATCTACCGGGACAACAAAGAAGGTGCAACTCCATAGATACGAGAAGTGTAAGATTTGCAATGGGGTTGGCGGGAAAGGAGTTAAGAATTGCACCAAGTGCGGTGGCAGTGGACAGGTGAGACAAGTAAGCCAAAGCTTCTTTGGGCAGTTTATTAATGTCGCTACTTGCCCTGCTTGTGGTGGAAATGGCAGGATGGTGAGCCAAATATGCGGGAATTGTAATGGAACAGGCAGGTCAGATGTGGTAGCTACTGTGGCTATCCGTATTCCGGCGGGCGTTAGTAAGGGCAATTACTTGTCTTTGCGTGGACAAGGCAATGCAGGTGAGCAAGGCGGAGCGATAGGCGATTTAATAGCCGTTATAGACGAGATAGCAGACAGCGTGTTTGAAAGACGGAACAGCGATGTCTTTACAAGACAATACATTTCTTTCCCAACAGCGGCTTTGGGCGGTGAAATAGAAGTCCCTACCTTGAACGGCAAGGTGAGAATGAAAATACCACGAGGCACTCAGTCAGGAAAAGTCTTTCTACTTAAAGGAAAGGGATTGACTGAATTGAATAGCCACAGGAAAGGCGATGAACTGATAGAAGTATGCGTTAAAGTGCCTGACCCTATATCACAAGAGCAAGAGAAAATGATTAGAGAATTGGATAAACTCTTGTGACACGCCCCGACTATCAAGAACAAAACCCCGGTATTCGTTGAAGTAATAAGTGGCTAAAAAGTTAATGGCTAATAAGCTAAAAAGCTACTCCCTAATAAGCTAATTGACTTACCACTTCGGTTTGCGTTTATCAAGGAAAGCTTGCATCCCTTCCTGTGTTTCATCTGACATACGCAGTTCCGCCAATACGCGGGTAGTGTATTCTTTCGCCTCATCAAGCGTCATTTGGGACACTTCTTTCAGTAGCTCCTTACACACTCGCATAGCATTGGGACCACTGTCTATTAGTTGATTCACTAATTCCTGCACAGCGGAGTCAAGTGCTTCGGGCAGCACGACACGATTAACCAAGCCAACCGCTAATGCACGCTCAGCCGAGATACGCTCACCCGTTAAAAATAACTCCCTTACCTTGCCCTCGCTACACTTTCTTATGATATAGGGCGATATACAGGCAGGAATAAGCCCAAGCTTTACTTCACTGAACCCAAATAAAGCATCTTTGGACGCAATAGCAATATCACATATAGCTACAAACCCAACGCCGCCTCCAATAGCCGCACCATTTATTCGTCCAATGACGGGCTTGGGTAATGCATAAATAAGAGAGAGTAATTCAGAAAGCTTGTAGGTGTCTGCGTAATTCTCCTCGTAGGTGTAGTCCTTGACCTTCCGCATCCAATTTATATCCGCACCGGCACAATAAGACTTGCCCGCCCCGGTCAACACAACAGAACGCACCTCTTTATTATCTTGGATGTCTTTGAAGACTTCAATAAGTTCACGAAACATAACATCATTAAACGCATTATGCACCTCGGGCCGATTAAGCATAACCCGTGCTACCCTGTCCTTAATCGTATAAACTATAGTTTCGAAAGACATTAGACTATTATTAAGTATTACGCAAGTATTCTTTGAAAATTTTCCTAAAATGGTAACCATAAATTGCGTATGTAATTGCAAACGGAAAAAGGCGTGGCCGCTTAAATAAAGACCAGAAGAAGAGCTTCCAATAATAAAACTTCGGCTTATCCTTTATGCCCAGAACCCATATAGATTTAAAAAATGCCCCAGGATAACCGGAATGGAAACGAATATAACCGAAGTGAAAATGCAACTTTTGTGGTGGCTTATAGTCTTTTAAGAATCCTTTAACCCGTTCGTAATAAGGTTTAGGGGAGTAAATTTTGCTGATTATTCTTTTATAACCCTTAATGAGTACTTCGTAATTCATTTTAGGCATAAAGTTTATGGAAAAGTCGGTATTATCTCCCGAAGGGTTTTTCCATAACCTATTCTCTTTTATAAGACGCTGGTGTAATTTAGTCCCACGAGGTGCATTTAATAGCCCTACCATAGCAGTGATAATTCCACTCTTTTGTATAAATTCAATCTGCCTCTTAAAAATTGAAGGCAGGTCACTATCAAACCCTACAATAAAACCTCCTATAACTTGCAAGCCAGACTTCTGTATTCTTTTAACACTGGCTACTAAGTTGCGATTTTTATTTTGAACCTTATTACATTCTGCCAAACTTTTCTCGTCAGGTGTCTCAATGCCGACAAAGACTGAATTGAAGCCCGCCTTGGCCATCAATTGCATAAGTTCATCGTCATCAGAAAGGTCAAGGGAGGTTTCTGTGCTAAAAGAAAAGGGATGCCTTTTTATTCCCATCCAGTTAATCATAGCGGGCAATATTTCACTCTTTAACTTTCTCTTATTTCCTATAAAGTTATCGTCAACAAAAAATACCCCACCTCTCCATCCCTGATAGTATAGACTTTCTAATTCAGCCAATATTTGGTCCCTGCTCTTTGTTCTAACCCTGTGTCCAAAAAGATTAACTATATCGCAGAATTCACAATCAAAAGGACAGCCACGAGAATATTGGAGGTTCATAGATTTATATTTCTTCATATCTATAAGTCCCCAGAGTGGAATAGGTGTCTTTTCTATGTCCGGAAATTCATTAGTAGTATAAATATGCTTAGCATACCCGTTCCTCAAGTCTTCTAAAAAGAGCGGCAGAGTGATTTCAGCTTCATTAAGGACAAAATAATTCACACCACTGAACTCTTTATATCCCGTAGTAAATAGTGGACCACCAGCGACAATCTTGATGCCCATTTTTTTACACTTACTCATCACCTCTTTTGCTGATACCTTCTGTATCTCCATAGCACTGATGAAAACAAAATCAGCCCCTTCAAGGTCTTTATCTTTTAGTACAGATATATTCATATCTACAAGTTTTTTATCCCAATCCTTTGGAAGCATTGCCGCTACTGTTAATAATCCCAATGGCGGATAAGTTGCCTTTTTAGAAATAAATTTTAATGCCTGCCTAAAACACCAAAAAGTATCAGGGTATCTTGGATAGACTAAAACAACTTTCATATTTTATACTCCTATGTTATATCAGCTGATTCTCCTTATCAAGCTTTTTTTGCAAAAAATGTGCCTCCTTTCTTTTGTATCCGTTTAGTCCATAGTGAACTGTCGGCTCGAATAAAGTCGTCTGGCTATCGTGGTATCCGTTACCGTTTCCATTTCCATTTAATGTCACCAAACTTTTTAATGGAGTTTGAATTCTCACTTTTGTTTTGAGAACAATCTGTGTTGTGTCAATTTCTTGTGCGATGTTTGGAATGGAGTAGAAGTCCTTTAAATAATCCCAGTCGTCATTGCGTAGCGTTACTACCTGGTCAAGATAAAAACTTACCCAGCAGTCACCAATTTTTGAAATAGATTTTTCTTGCTCTAATTTTTGTTGAGTAATTTTTACATATTGTTCGTCAAGGTCAAAGCCAATAAATTGTCTGCCAAGTCGTTTCGCAGCAATAGCAGTAGTGCCAGTTCCGTTAAATGGGTCAAGCACAATGTCGCCTTCGTCTGTACTCATTAAAATAATTCTTTCAAGTAAGTGAATTGGAAGTTGGCAAGGATGTTCATCTCTGAATTTGTTATGTTTAATTCTATGTATGTCTGTCCAAACATCCGAAACAAGTGGCCCAAAAGGATGCAACATAAATTTCTTACCACCATAATCTTTTGCAAGTATTCTTTCTTTTCGTGTTCGTTTGTGAGGACAACGGATTTCATAATACTTTAACTGCTTGGCGTCTTTGGCGTAAAATAAAATTCCATAGTGTGCCGGTTGCAATGATTTTCCCATTGGCGCAGTTGGTGCGTCCCAACTTATCCAGTGTTTGAAATCGGCTTGCTTGTTGAGAAATGAAGCGTAGTATATCAACCACTTCGGAATGTTATGAAGAAAGATTGAGCCAGTAGATTTTGTAATGCGAACCATTTCTGTAATCCATTCTTCGCACCAATTCAAATACTCTTGCAACTTCAAACTGTCTTTATAACTGTTGTAGTCCTTTTTCAAATTGAAAGGTGGGTCTGCAAAAGTTATATCAACTGAATTGTCCGGAGTTTGTTTTAGTAATTTCAGACAATCACCTTGCGTGATTTTATTTTCCATTTAGTTTTAATCTATGTCATCCGTAATATCCTCTCACATCCTGAATACTCCGAATTGGTGGGCGGGGATGGGAGCATTTAAAGACATTGAGATGCCGAGTGCTAATGCTTCCCTCGTATCCAGCGGGTCAATTATTCCATCATCCCAAAGTCTGGCAGTTGAATAATAAGCACTGGCTTGGTCTTCGTATTTTTTAAGTATTGGCTCTCTTATTTGTTTTATCTCCTCAGGGCTTAATTTCTTTCCCTCTCTCACAAGTGCTTTCACTTTAATATCTGTAAGGACATCTGCTGCCTGTTCCCCTCCCATAACTGATATTTTAGTATTAGGCCACATCCATAAAAGTCGTGGGTCATATGCCCTTCCGCACATCCCATAATTACCTGCTCCGTGCGAACTGCCCACGATAACTGTAAAGCGTGGCACCTGAGCTACTGAAACAGCATGTACCATCTTGGCACCATCTTTTGCAATACCGCCGTGTTCATATTTTTTGCCTACAATAAAGCCGGTAATATTCTGTAAAAATATAAGTGGAATCTTACGCACTGAACACAATTCCACAAAATGTGCCCCTTTTAAGGAGGATTCAGAAAACAGTACCCCATTATTGCCCAAAATCCCCACAGGGTAGCCCATTATCCTTGCAAACCCACATACAAGTGTCAACCCATAAAGGGGCTTAAACTCGTGAAATTCACTCCGGTCAACAAAACGGGCTATTATTTCCCGTATATCAAACTGTTTACGCAAATCTTTGGGTACAATACCATAAATCTCCTCCGGGTCATAGTAAGGAGGGTCAGAAGCTTCTACTCTTGGGAGGTCGGCTTTTTGCACGGCACCCAGATTTTGGATAATATTTCTTGTTATTTCTATGGCATGGGTATCGTCAACCGCATAATGGTCCGTAACTCCTGAAATCCTACAATGCACATCAGCACCGCCAAGCTCTTCGGTAGTCACTATTTCACCCGTTGCCGCCTTGACGAGTGGCGGTCCGCCAATATAGATAGTACCCTGTTCTTTCACAATAATAGATTCATCCGACATTGCCGGCTGATACGCTCCACCTGCTGTGCAAAACCCCATAACTACCGAAATCTGCGGTATATTCATAGCAGACATTTTGGCTTGATTAAAGAATATTCGTCCAAAGTGATACTTATCAGGGAAGACACCATCCTGCAACGGCAAAAATACACCCCCTGAATCCACCATATATATACAAGGCAACCTATTCTCCATAGCAATCTCTTGTGCCCGGATATGCTTTTTTATAGTCTCAGGACAATAAGAGCCACCCTTTATAGTGGCATCGTGGGCTGGTGATAATTCAAGAAACGGAGTATCCGGGTCTATCAACAATTCTATTCTTTCACGCACAAAAAGCTTTCCCCTTTCTTTATGCTTTTTATGCATTTCAATAGGACCGCCCTTTTTGGCTTGTGCAAGACGCTCCTTTAGTTCAGCTACCTTATCCTTCATATACTCTCTGTTCTCCTTAAACTCCTGGCTTCCGCTATTTATTTTTGATTCTATTCTATACATAGAGTTAATTATAAGTTCCCAATCCTATTAGTCAAGATAAAAATATAGTTAAAAAATTAAATAAAAAAGGGTAGGTTTTTTGACCTACCCCTTGTGCAATGTCGCTAATTAAAAAACAATTGCCTTTTTTATCCGTGTTTCTTTCCCATTATTCAGTTTGACAAAGAATACGCCAGCTGACATCTTTGATACATCCCATTCTACTTTATGTGTACCAGCGATAAAAGTGCCACGCTTTAATTCCTGCACCATTCTTCCGGTAATATCGTAGATATTAATTGTCACATCAGATGCGGTGGGTAATGAGAAACTAATAGTAGTCTTTTTCAATATAGGATTAGAGACTAATGAAAGATTTAACTCTTTTGTACTTTGCGACTCATTTTCTTCTGTTCCCACTGTAAGGTAAATCGCTCTGGCTGAGTCACTATTATTTTCTATCGCAGTTTTAGAAGTCCCACCAACTATAGCAAATGCCACTATCTGACTACTACCCGGAGTAAGGTCAAAAGGACCTGCTGATGTAACAACCGAAAAGTCTTTCCCCGTTCCTGTCCCAAAATTAAGTGTCCGGTTCATAAATTTGTATTTAGTAGTATCTGATGGCTCAGTAACAGGATATGTATAAGTTGGATTAGCTAAACTACTTGCATTCTTAAAAAGATTAGTCGGATAAAGCAGTGTAGCTCCTGCGAATAAATTACTTGCCGCATTAGAAACCCATGCCAAGTACTTGGCATCATTCGCGCCAGCAGCATCTGTAGTACATGCAGCACCTATTCCTATATCAAAGTCAGCAAATATAGCAGAATATAAACCAGTAACCGTAGAAGTCCCATTATTCGTGTAATTAAATTGCATAATGACAAAGTCATCGTAATTGGAGTTCTTAAATCCCCACGCATATTGTTGACAAACAATATTCTTAGAAGCAACTCCTGTTCCTTTATCATCATAATAGCCAAGTAGCATAGTATCACCCTGTTCTGGAGGGCTAACCCATCTTAATCTACCAAAAATGGGTGTAACAGTGGGTACCCAGTCATGGTCTACATTAGCACCGGGTGTATACCAATTATCTATTACATATGTCTCTGAATTTCCGAACCCCATACTCGCAAAGTATAGCGTATTCTGACTGTTGTAAATAAATCCACTCCCATTTCCCTCTACTGTATCGAATCCAATAGAAGCAAATGGAGTTACAGTAAGAGTTGCTGTTCCTGCTGTTCCTGTTCTTATATTTGCATACTCCATCCCTCTTCTTAAAGGGAGTTGGAATTCGAAGTCTCGTGTATATCCACCATCTGCTGTGATATGTAAGTTAAAACTCACATCATGGTCAATAGCCGATGCACTTCCTATGGCTACATATGGAGTAGTTGCATTACCTCTTACTTCATTGCTTGGGATAGACCCAAAATTGGCAACCGCAGTAGTAATATTCACATCAGGGTCAGTAGTAGAAAGAGTTGCGGAAACATTTGTAAATGCTTGAACTACTGCTAAAAGCGAGTCTATGATGCTAATTGTATCCCCGGGTTCCCACAAATTATTATGCGGTTCATTAAACTTATAACTATAAAGGGCTATAGAATTTCGTGGATGTACTTCCATCCAAACCGCCCAACTGGGACCACGGATAGTATCACCCTCATTCCCGTACCCAAACTCCACCCATGACTGTCCAGCCCATGAATTTTTTATTAACCATTTACTGCCTGCGTCATTCCAACCATAGATACAAACTCCATGATTTAACTGCGATTTACCTAAAATAGGAGTATAGACACCACCCTGGTAATATAAAAAGTCCTCTTTCACCCTTATCGCCACTGCCACAGGTCCGTTCATCACTTCGTTTTTAATTGCTTCTCGTGCATCCGAAGGCGTAGAACCATTTACCCATCCCCATTTTGTAACTCTATTTGGTCTGCCCCTTTTTTCCCAATCACTACACCTATTACCGCACGGCGACTCTGTTCCCGCATACGAGAAGCAGGGTTCATCCGGTACACCCTCATTTTTTAACCAATCGCCAAGAAAATAATTCCCACCATTGCAACCACTTCCATATGGATTACAAGAGAGTATGAACTGTTCCGATAAGTTGAAATTATAATCCGGTATTCCTGAAATAATATTACTTCTTGCCTCGTGTGCAGCAGTCCATGCAAAGTCCCAACAATCACCACAGCCCTGCACTTTGGGCTGCGTCATCCAGTCCTGACCATCCTTGTTTCGCCAATCCCACGCAGAAGGGGGTGTAATTTTAGCCAATCTCCGCTCCTTTGCCTTGGAACTTTCGCTTGGGCGTGGCATATCTTTTGTCCACTCCGGAATTATAAGCCCACCCAGCAGCTTTTGCTTCTCTTCTGCTGATAAGCGAGAAGCCGGTGTTTCGCCCGCTATCCATGGGTTACCGAGCTTAGCCAATGTATCCTGCAGAGCTTTGAGAAATGCATCCTCTGCTATGGACTTCTGTGCCCAGACCAACGATACCATAACCCCTAATACTAAGATATACTTTTTCATAAACCCTCCTTATTGATATAATAGTTTTTTTTATCCATTTGTCAAGTAAAATTTTTGAATCTGCCGAAAAACCCCTTTTATGTTACTCTGAACTCGCATTGTATCACCTCCGATAGGAGTCCGAAGACTCTATCGGAGTCCTTCGGACCTGAGCAAAGCGAAGGGTCTCATAATTCGTTGATTGTATTAGATTCTTCACAGAGATTGCCCTGAACAATATCTTGAACAATATTATAGAGATTCTTCACTCCGTTCAGAATGACAAGCGAAGGGTTCAGAATGACAAGCGAAGGGTTCAGAATGACAAGTGAAGAGTTCAGAATGACAGTTTGCGATAGTTTCTTTTCTACCCAGCTTTAGCTGAGGGTTAAATGAACTTAAGTTCTCAAAACCCTGCTCCGCATACTGCGGGGCGATAGAAATTCAACTGCTTTATAAAAAGGAATGTAAAAATAGTATGGGCATAGCAGAGTAAATACTCTACTATGCCCGGTACTAAAAAATATCCTACTTTACTTTACGAATATGAGTTTCTTTGTCGCGGTATAATCCGATGCTACCATTCTGACAAAGTACACGCCTTGGGCTACCCGATTACCATTATCCGATTCGCCATTCCAATTAATGCTATAAAAAGCTGGCTTCTTCTCGCCTGATACAAGTGTCTTAACTACTCTGCCTGACACATCATATACGAGAATATGCACATTCGCCACTTTCGGCACAGCATATCTGATAGTCGCGATATGAGCCACTGGATTTGGTGATGGATAAGACAGATTAAATACCTTAGGAATAAGAGGTTGGAAATCGTTTTCCTCTACACTAATGTATTGTTTCTGGGAGTATGTATGTAGTCCTGCCTGCTCTATATAAGTAGCGCTCTTTGATTCACCTGTCACCGATTGACCTGCTGCATCTTTAAGAATATAATTCGCTGAACTCCCTATCCCGCCCGCACTTGAAAAGTCAGACTTCGTCATTACATACAGCGGGGCAGAAAATGCAGACCCAGCGAAAAGTAAAGCTGCTAAAATGTACTTCATCTCTCCTCCTTTTTAGGTGTTAGGGATTGGGGATTAGGGGTTAGTTTGGAAATAAGAGAACGGATTTGTCTACCAAGAGTGTTCATTCGTGTTATTAAACTTGTGCTTCCTTTTTCATCTATAAAGGCCAACTCAAAAGCAATAACAACTTGAGTCTCTAATTCAGCTAACGATCCCAGGGCAATATAAAGGAATTGCCTGAACTCTGCTGTATGTCCCCTAATATGACCTTCGGCAATATTTGAGGGAATAGAAACAACTGCTTTTCTTATCTGACTTGTTAGTCCATAAAGCTCGGTCCTCGGGAAATGGACAGTAATCTTATAGACTTCTTTAACAAGTTCTATCCCTTCTTGCCAAATTCTTAAATCTCTAAAGCTTTTTACCCTATTATCCAAACTAACCCCCAATCTCTAATCCCTATTTATCTTTCCTTCTAATTCTTGTTTTTCTATTCTCTCTTCTGTCATTGTCGGGTGTACAATTTGCTCTATCTCTTCTGCACTAAGTTCAGTTCGTATCTCATATCCTTTTTCTCTTGCAATTACCATCCAATCAAATGTTGCATTGGGGTCACCGGCACCAGATTTAACTACAAAATTACCCGCCGAACTTTGAGCAATATATAAGCCACTCCAACTGCCTTTGGAGGTTACAGTTATTCTGAGGTCCACATTCCCTGAGGCAAACTTGCTTATCTCTTTATCCAATGTAATAGTCGCTACCCCGTTCTGCAATCTGGCATTCCCTGATGCAATAAGCTCAACATCACGCGACTGGATGGGTTGATACGGCACAGCACTCCCTTTACCATCTTTCTTAAATGTACCCCAGCCCAAATCTGCATATGCCCAGCCATCCCCACGGAAGTAAAACCTTTGAATGCCATTTGCATAGAAGTTAGCAATTCTCTCAGCGCTCGTATTACCATATGTATTATACACATAAAGAGCAGGAAAAAGAGTGCCAGTGGTATCATTCTGGAAAACGCCTCCAAATTTTTTCCCATTTGCATATACGCCCTTATCAACAGCATTATACACATGAAGTCCATCATCACCAGCATTGCTTACATAAACCCCATCCTCGCCAACATTACCTACATAAACCCCATTATCACCCGCACTGTTTACATAAATCCCATCACTACCGGCACTGCTTACATAAAACCCATCATCACCGGCATTTTTCACCCATACGCCGTCACCCCCGGCCCCGGTGCGGTCAACATAAACACCGTAACTTCCTGCAGAATCTACATAAACACCATTCCGGCCAGCTGTTCCAACATAGACTCCATGGGTATCCGCATTAACAACATTAATACCATGTTTTCCTGCATTATTCACATAGACTCCATTATCACCCGCATTGTTCACATAGACTCCATGGGTATCCGCATTAACAACATTAATACCATGTTTTCCTGCATTATTCACATAGACTCCATTATCACCCGCATTATTCACATAGACTCCATTATCGTTTGCATTATCCACTTGAACTCCATTCCCATCTGCATAATTTACTTCAAACCCCTCTCCACCGCCCATTGCCGAATCTACATAAACACCATCTACTGAACGAAGGATATAAAGCCCTTTGCCACCACCAGTAGCTTTCAAATATAGTGGTGTTTGCGACCCAGAAGTCACAAGAGTTTCAGGTGGCTGTAATCTTAAAGCTATACCTGCTGTATCTGCGTATGCTGCTCCACCACCACCCATAGCATATAGAGCAGTATCTGCAAGATTTGCTTTGGCTACTTCACCTACTACATTAGCCCCGGCTACATACTCTGCGGTGTCTGCGTAGATAGCATTAGTTGCAGTATTAGCAGTCCAAGCCGTATAAGCAAGATTAGCAATAGTAGCTGTGTCTGCTTTTTCTGCCCTTATGGCATAACCCACTGAGACTAACTTTTTCCTCGGTGAAAGCGTATCATTTCCTGCTTGAGTCTCAATCCATAATGGAATGCCTGTAAAAGTGCCTGATGGAATAGGATTAACACTACCCAGTATCACATTAAATATCCCCTTATCCACAGAAACAGCCATATGTGTTTCGTTCCAGACAGAGATTCCTCCGGTAGGTACAGTATATATCCTAAAACTCATCCCTATTACATCTGTAATCCCCGTAGTATCAGTAGCACTGCCGAGCCAGCCCTGATAATTTATCTCATGCGGGGCCCCTTTACCGAAAGCTATTTGTTTTGGCAATATGTTAGGGGTCTCGTCCTGTCTAACATTTGCCGTAAATCCCGTGCTTACCATAAATAGCACGCCCAGCAAAATATTCCTTACCATCTTTCCTCCTTTTTTACTTGATATATGTAACCACGGCACCCATAATCTTTAAATTGCTGTCCCACGCAGTAGAATAAGCATATATATGATAGCCAAAAGCCGTATTATCAATAGTAGCATAAGAGATAGATTCGTCAGTTCCACTGCCATATCCCGTAATGCTTGTAGAAGAAACGGTAGCCATCCAGTTATAAGCACCGGCTGCCAAATTTAGTCTTGCCAAATGTACAGTCATATCACTGGCCGAGTTATCGTCAAAGAATACCTTAAACCCAGTCACCACTGCTCCTTGTGGCAGATGCACAGGAGCTACTAATGCCCCACTGCCAGTAATAGCAATATATGCTCCACCATTACCATATGTATTATAATAGTCCACATTAGCTCCCGGGACAAAAGCTTCGCCTCCTACCACAAAATAGTTAGTATCCGGAACACAATAAGCCGCTGTATCTGCATAAATTGACTGATAAGCAAAGCCTGCCATATCTGCTATTTCTGAATACAGTGCATACATAACGCTACCTATTTTTTTGCGCGGTGAAAGCACATCGGTTCCTACTACTGTTTCAAGCCAAATATCGCCACCAAATATGGGCAAAATGCTATCGCTACCCAGCATTACATTGAATATGCCCTTATTCACTACAACCGCAGGATGTACCTCTGTCCAATATGCAAGTCCACCTGTTTCCGCGCCATATATTGAAAAAGTCATCTCAAGAGTATCTGTAATTCCTGTTGTATCATTACTGCCAAGCCATCCCTGGTAATTCATTTCGTGCGGTCCCGCCTTTACATCCTTCGCCGGGGTAGGTGCTACTTTTTGCACCGCCTCTGCCGATACTATGAGTGCGCCTACTAATAGGACACTCAATATTCCCTTCTTCATCTCTCCGCCTTTTTCAAAAATACCTTTTCCCTTCTCTATCTTTCCTCAGGGTGGATTAGTCCCCTATCACTATTGTTAATCCTATACCTCCTTTCAAATAAAAAATCCCAATTCCTAAAAACCTAACGTTGTGCCATTCTCTTGATGAGTAGCTTTGCTTGTGCGTATGGTCGGTTGGTGTGTTGGTTCCTGTTTCTCTATTTTATTGGGTTCTGTGTGCGAAGGAGATGTAATTTGTTCTACTTCTGCGGTACTAAGTTCAACTCTTTGTTCGTATCCTTTTTCGCGTGCTATTACCATCCAGTCAAATTCAACATTCTGGTCACCGGCGCCTGATTTGACAACAAAATTATCAGCTGACCTGCTCGCTATATATAAGCCACTCCAATTGCCTTTGGGAGTTACGGTAATTTTAAGGTCCACATTATTAGAGACAAACTCTGCTATCTTGGGGTCCAAATTCACAGTCGTTGCTCCATTTGATAATTTAGCACTACCTGAGGACACAATTTCCTTATCCCTTGTTTCCATAGAGTGATATGGCTCAACATTACCTTTGCCACCTGATTTGAATGTATTCCAGCCCGCATCTGCATATGCATTACCATCACCACGGAAATAAAATCTTAGAGTACCGGTCCCTGCATAGAAATCAGCTAAATGGTCAGCAGAGGTAGCACCATGTTCATTCCTTAGATAAAGAGTAGGATAGGAGGCACCATTATTATAAAAAGCAGCTCCCCAGTTAGTACCATGAGCCAATACTCCGACATGTTCCGCAGCGTCAACATTAACTCCATTATAGCCCGCACTACCGACACTTAGTCCATTATGGACTGCATTTTGGACAGTTAGCCCATTATAGCCCGCCTTACTGACCCAGATACCGTCCCAATCACTGCCACTACTATCTATAAAAACTCCACATTTTTGTGCATATCCAATCTTAATTCCGTGTCCACCAGTATTATTAATCCGTACTCCATTACTATCAGCATTATTTACATAAACTCCATTCTCATCGGCATTATTTACATAAACTCCTGAGGCGCCTGCATCCCAAACACCAAATCCCTGCCCTCCTGATTTCACTACCCACATACCAGCAGAGCCAGCACCAGATGTATCCACTCTCATTCCAACTGTTCCTGAATTCTGTACCTCAACTCCTACTCCACCTGCTTTCACAATATTTACTCCATTCCCCACAGCCGTATCAATTTGAATTCCGTCCCCTCCGGCTTTTATTATCCTTATTGCATCATCGTAAGCAACATTGTTTATTTTGATGGCATTATTTCCAATAGTACCGACTACTAATCCATAATAGCCACCATTATCAAGATATATGGCTGTATCAGGTGCATTTGTGATAAGTAAAGCTATGTCACTTCCTAATGTACTACCTGACACATCAATTGCAATTCCCGTTCCATTTGCGTTTGTATTCTGAACATATATCACCGCACCTGTTGTATTGGCTTGAATGACATCCGGTCCTACGAGATGACCTGCTGAATCTGCATATCCTGCTGCCCCTCCACCACTCGCATAAGCCGCCGTATCCGCATAGTTAGCATGATTAGCGTTAGTTGCCCAATTTGCTATATCTGCGAAATCTGCATGCATAGCGTAGGCAACGCTAACTATCTTTTTGCGTGGCGCAAGCAAATCAGGTCCTACTTGTGTTTCAAGCCACCGCGGCGTACCATCAAATATAAATGGTGGAATAGGACTAAAAGTTCCCAGCAGCACATTAAATATCCCCTTATCCACATTCACAGGCACTGGTGGTTGTTCCCATAATAGAGCTCCACCTATCTCCGCATCAAAGATTCTGAATACCATATCAAGAGTAGCTGTAATCCCAACCGTATCAGTAGCACTCGCAAGATAGCCCTGATAATTAATCTCTGATGGCACTGCTTTTGCACCTTTTGCTGGAACTGGTGTTATTTTAGGTGCTACTTTTTGCACCGCCTCTGCCGATACTATGAGTGCGACTACTAATAGGGCACTCAATATTCCCTTCTTCATCTCTCCTCCTTTTTCAAAAATACCTTTTCCCTTCTCTATCTTTCCTCAGGGTGGATTAGTCCCCTATCACTATTGTTAATCCTATACCTCCTTTCAAATAAAAAATCCCAATTCCTCCCGCCACAGCCACCGCTGGAGCGGGACAATCGGGATCCCGAAGAAAGCGGGACAAACTCCAAATCCCAAATAAAACCCAAATCCCAAAAATAACGATATAAATGAATTCATTTTGTCATACTTTGCTACATTTTTTCTCTTTGTCAAGAAAATTTTTATTGACAAAGCGTAAAAGTATAGATAAAATGAAAATTACAGATGGATAAGCGTCCATATATTGGGATAGCGTTAATTTTCTTCATCCTTGTTATGTGGACGATGACCATTACTAATAATGCACGCAAACAAGTAAAACCTATACCCCATTCTCAGGCACCACAAAGCGTAATAAATAATACCCCCAAAGCAACACCTCAATTTACAGCAGATACTATTGAACTGTCATTAGATACCGTAGATACAAAAGTAGCTCAAATTATAGTTAGTAGAATAGGCGGCACAATTAAAGCTGTAAATCTTAAACACTATAAATCCCCAAATAGCAAGTCGGTTGAACTTATACCTGAAAACGCAAGAACACTTGGCGGTGCTATGGGAGAAATTAATTTATCTAATGCAAGGGTTGAGTTAATTGACCGCACCCCCTTATCACTTGTGTATGAATTTAAGGATACGCTACTGCCAGCAGGAATAAATAAGACATATAGTTTTAAGGACTCATCTTATACATTTGAGGTGGCGATTGACTTGCCAGAGCCATCAAAGTATAAGATACAATGGGATGCAGGGCTAAGGACTACTGAAAAGAATGCCGAAATGGAAGTCAGGTATTTTGGCGGCATCGTTAAGTCAGGTGGCACAGTGACGGTTAAGGGCTTAAATAGTTTAGACACTTTACCAAAGGGTGAGCCAGGAACTATAGAATGGGTAGGCGTAAAGAATAAGTATTTTCTCTCCGCTATAGTACCCGGGGTTGAGACAGAAAATTACTCCCTAAATAAAGCTACTTTTACAAGAGTAGGCGGTGGCTGTATGAGCGGATGTATGCCTACGGGAGCGATAAACCAAGAGGATATAAAAGTTAGTGCCTCTCTTACTACACAAGCAAGTAAGAGGCATAAGTTTAAGCTCTATGTGGGACCACTGGACTATGATATATTAAAAAGAACGGGCAGCGGACTTGAGGATGCGTGTTATTTTGGGTTCAAATGGATAAGGCCTATATCCAGATTATTCCTAAAAGTGCTGACCGGATTACATAAAGTGGTGCCTAATTATGGGGTAGTGATAATTATTTTTTCATTCTTGTTGAGTATGATGTTCTTCCCATTAACAAAGATGAGTCAAAAGTCTATGATTGAGATGCAAAAACTACAGCCCAAGTTGCAGGAATTGCAAAAAAAGTATGCCAAAGAGCCAAAACACTTAAATCAGGCGACTATGGAGTTATACAGGAAACACGGAGTATCACCATTTTCGGGCTGTCTGCCTATGCTTATACAGATGCCCATATTTTTTGCCTTGTATGCCTTGCTTGACACAACTATAGCACTCAGAGGTGCTGTATTTATACCACACTGGATAGAGGATTTATCGCAACACGACCCGTTTTTTGCCTTGCCAATTGTGATGGGTGTGATGATGTTTTTGCAGCAAAAACTACAAGGGAAAGCCAGCAGTGGAAGTAGTCAGCAGATGCAACAACAGCAAAAGATGATGATGTATTTTATGCCAGTGATGTTCACGGTTATATTTTTAAAATTCCCCGCAGGACTTGTGCTTTATTGGTTTGTGTATAATATATTTTCATTCGCCCAAACCTATACTTTAATGAAAACTAAAGGTTTTTAAGGTTATTGTACATAAAGAAATAAGTGGCGGATATTGGGCAGAGGTTCCTGCTATTCCTGGATGTGCAACTCAGGGCGAAACATTAGAAGAGTTAAAACAGAATCTTAAAGAAGCCATAGAAGGGTGTTTATCTGTAGATGTAGAAATACCTGAAAAAGAGGAGAAAACTCAGTTAATCAAAATAACTGTATGAAAGCACTCACCGGCAAGGAAATGGTTGCTTTGTTAGAGAAAGATGGCTGGTATGTTGTACGGATAAAGGGAAGTCATCATATTATGACAAAAAAGAACTCCAAAATACAACTTTCTATTCCAGTTCATGCCGGTAAAGATTTAAAGCCTGGACTACAAAATCATTTCTTGAAAATCGCAGGAATTAAATTTATTTAGATAAAAAGGGGAGGAGAGTAAGATGAAGAGGATTTTTCTTGTTATAGTATTATTGCCGCTATTAGTGTGCGGTGAACCGCCAACGCTTCTTAACGAACAGCAGGATACTGAAAAGCAAGAAGGCGGAGATATAGGACAGGGATTACCTTTAACTTCGGAGGGTAGAAGTCCATTTGTCAAGTTAGCTAAACAGCTAACGCCTGCGGTAGTGAGTGTGGAGGCAGAGCAAACAATTCAAGTTAGGTCGCCAATGGATGATTTCTTTGAAGACCCGTTCAATGATTGGTTTTTTAAGCAACTTCCTCCATCATTCCGACAACCGAAACAGCAGAAGCGAGAAGCAAAACGCCCTATACTGGGGTCAGGGATTATAGTTTCGGAAGACGGATATGTATTGACGAATAATCATGTTGTGGAAAGGGCATCTAAAATAATAGTTAAGATGATAGATGAAAAGGAGTACACGGCTAAAGTTATTGGCACAGACCCTGCTACTGATGTGGCGCTTCTAAAAATAGATAAAAATGGGTTAAAGTATGCCCGATTGGGGGATTCAGATAAAATGGAAGCCGGAGACTGGGTTATGGCTATAGGTAATCCTTTCCATCTTGTAGGCACAGTAACAGTAGGCGTGATTTCAGCCAAAGGCAGAACGGGAATATCTACGCCAGAAGGTAGTCCACAGTTCCAAAACTTCATTCAAACGGATGCTGCCATAAATCCGGGCAATTCAGGTGGTCCGCTGGTCAATTTAAGCGGAGAAGTGATAGGGATAAATACAGCTATACAAACAGCGGGACTGCCAGGTAATATAGGCATAGGATTTGCCATTCCAAGCAATATGGCGAAAAAGGTAATGGATGACCTAATCCAATATAAAGAAGTAAAGCGTGGATGGTTAGGAGTACAGTATGGGAATTTAACCCCTGATTTAGCAGAAGCATATGGGTTAGAGAAACAAAAAGGGGTACTGGTGTCGAAGGTTATGGAAGATTCTCCCGCAAAGAAGGCAGGCATACAATCAGAGGATGTAATTCTTGCGTGGGATGGCAAGGAAGTAGATTATGCAACTTTTCCAACTACGGTAGCACAAACTCCTATTGGTAAGACAGTAAGTGTAAAGATTTGGCACAATAAAGAGATTAAGTATGTGGAGATAGAAGTAACTAAACGACCTGCAGAAATTGGAGCATCAGAAGAAAGGTGGTTCGGAATGACAGTTAGCTCGGTAATGAGTGAAGAGGCGAAAAAGTTGGGTGTAAATGAGAGAGAAGGGGCAGTAGTGATTGAAGTAGAAAGTGGCTCATCGGCTGATTTAGCAGGTATCACAGCAGGTGATTTGATAAAGAAGGTAGGTAATAAAGAGATTTTGAAGCTATCCGACTATGAGTTAGCGTATAAAGAATATAAAGACTCAAAGAAGCCCGTAGTATTTAAGCTTGAGCGAGGCGACCGCATTATCATTGTGGCATTGAAGAAAGAGTAGGGAAGAGATAAAAGAAGGAGATATAGCTGCGAGAAACCAACTAATCATTAGATATTTACAGTCCGTAGTGAAGATAGCCAAATTATACCAATCCAGCGGCGTAGCACTTGGCGACCTTATAGATGAAGGGAATTTTGGGCTTATAAGGGCAATGAAGACATACGACTTAAGAAAAGGGGTACGGCTTATTTCATACGCTTCATGGTGGATAAGGCACTATATTCATCGGCTAATTTATCAGCAAATGAGGATTGTGAAAATACCTGTTCAAAGAGTGGCAGATAGAAGGATGATAAGAAAGATGGAAGATGTGTTAATTCAAAAACTTGGTCGCTTACCCCATACGGAGGAGATAGCCAAGGCACTCGATATTACAAGCCACGAAGTAAATAGAGCAATGGAAGCAATGCAAAATGATTTATCGCTGGATATTAAAATAGATGAAGATGAAACAGTCTCTTTGCTTGATTTTTTACGAGCCAACCCAGAAGAACTTGAGGATTCAGTAGTTAGGGGTTTATTAGCAGGCGAATTAGAGGAAAAAATGATTAACCTTAGCGAGACTGAAAAATTAATTCTCCGATTGAGGTTCGGGTTAGCAGGCGAATTATGTCATAAATTAAGAGAAATAGGCGAGCTACTCAATCTTTCAAGGGAAAGAGTGAGACAGATTGAGCAAAAAGCATTAGAAAAATTGAGACGCAAAACTGAATGAAATTGACTATTGTACCACATAATACGAGCAAGGTTAGAGAGATTAGAATTCATAATGCGGTGTTGATATTGGTGATAGTAATGGTAGCGGTTGCTTTTATAGATAGGTATTCACGGACAAAAAATACCGTAGCCCCGGAAGAATTAGCTAAAAGTAATCAAGCAACAGATGAGGAAATTAAAGTCTGTACACAAGAATATAATGGCATAGCCAATATCTGTAACCGGCTAATAACTTTGGCAAATAGGTATCAAAGCGTGAATAAAGAAGTGACAGCAGCACAAGTAGATGAAAATGTGCCTCCTACGGCTACTATTGATGAATTACTAACAGAATTGCAATCGTCTAATATAATTTTAGCTAATGTATCAGCAAAATTGCAGGAAAAGCCAGAAGTGGCTAAATTTACTCCCTCTATTGCACCTGTTGAAGGATACATAATACAGACTTTTGGTAAAACTAAATATATCTTCACAGGAGACGAAAGAATGTGTCAAGGAATAGATTTTGCTGCTCCCGCAGGAAGTAGTGTTCATTCAACTGCATACGGGGTAGTAAAATTTGCCGGCCCAAAACAGCATTCAGGGCTAACGGTTGAAATTGAACATACGGGAAAAGATTTTATCGCTGACCGTGAATTTGTTACTAAGTATTCACATTTATCATTATTAAAGGTAACCACGGGGCAGGTGGTGAAAAGAAATGATATTATAGGATTTGTAGGGACAACGGGCAAAACTACAGGTCCTATGTTGCATTATGAGGTATGGGTAAATGGAGAGCCTTGCGACCCAATAGAATTTATTTTAACAGAGGTAAATTATTATTAGAGATGGAAACTTTATTTATTATCAAGCCGGATGCAGTAGGGAAAGGGGTTGCTGCATTAATTACTAAGCGGATACAGGAGAAGGGATTTAGGATTATTGACTCCAAGACCTTGAAACTCTCTGAACAAGAAGCGGGTGAGTTTTACAGCATCCACAAAGGGAAGCCATTTTATGATGAGTTAGTTGATTTTATGACATCGGGCGAAATTGTAGTCCTGAGATTAGAAAGAGAGGATGCGGTAAGATATTTAAGAGAGGTAGTGGGAGCTACTAATCCAAGTAACGCTAATCCAGGAACTATAAGGAAGGATTTTGGGACTTCTGTATGTACTAATGCTGTGCATGCTTCTGATTCAGATGAGAATGCTAAACGAGAGATTGCATTCTTCTTCAAAAAATAAGCAAAGAGTAGAAATTAATAGAAACTTATAGAAATTTGAGGAGACACAAATAATTTCTACTTAATTTCAACCAATTTCTATTTGTTTTTTGATTTAGGGGATATAAATCTTATTCTATGATTAGAAGGGTAATTCTTACACTTGTAATAATTTATGGATTTTTAATTGGCTTTGGAGTATCTACGATTATTACCATAAACAAGGCACTGCCACCAGCAGATAGACTTGAAGAATACATTGTGGCGGGAGTTTCAAAAGTCTATGACCGGAAGGGGAAGTTGATACATGAATTTTATGAGGAAGCCAGAACTATAGTGCCATTAGAAAATATTCCTAAAACACTTATTAAAACTACTATTGTAATAGAGGATAAGAATTTTTACTCTCACTGCGGCATAGATTTATGGGCAATAGCGAGAGCGACTATTTGTAATGTCTTAAATTTAAGGACAGTTCAAGGGGCATCTACAATTACGCAGCAGCTGGCCCGAAATCTATGTCTAACAATGACAAAAAGTACATTGCGTAAAATTAAAGAAATAGTACTCGCTTTTAGGATAGAACGCACCTACTCAAAGGATGAGATATTAGAACTTTATTTCAACCAAATTTACTACGGAAATGGAGCATACGGAGTGGAGGCGGCAGCTCAAAGATATTTTGGTAAGCATATAGAGAAGCTTACAATTGCAGAGTGTGCCACATTAATAAGCATACCCAAATATCCTGAAAAATATAACCCCTACTCGGCACCTGAAAAGGTAGTAGAGAGGCGTAATTTTATACTCTCTGTGATGGCAGAAAAAGGAATAATAGCACAAGCTGAAAAGGAGAAAGCCCAAAAGACAAAGCTGGAAGTAGTGCAAAAATCCACCTTCAAGGGCAATTATTTTATAGAAGAAATCAGGAAGTGGGCAACTGAAAAATATGGTCCAGAATTACTTTATATGGGTGGGCTTTCTATTTACACGACACTGGATGCAGAATTGCAGGAGAGGGCGGAAAAGGTTATTGCCAGTGGAATTGAAAGGGTGGAAGAGAAATATAAGTACAAAAAAGAGGATACACTTAATCCTTTACAAACCGCCCTGATTACTATAGATGTGAGGACAGGTGCTATTCTTGCCGAAGTTGGAGGCAGGGAGTTTGTCAAAAGTATGTTCAATCGTGCGGTGCAGGCATTAAGGCAGCCAGGGTCTGCGTTTAAGCCATTTACTTGGATAGCAGCACTCGCAAGCGATAAGTTCAACGCCGCATCTATTGTAGAGGATGCACCTATTTCTATTAGACTAATAACGGGACAAATCTATTCACCGGTCAATTATGATGGCGAATTCTTTGGTCCCATTACTCTACGGGAAGGGATTGCACATTCAAGAAACCTTGTAGCCGTAAGACTTATTCAAGAGATAGGTCCGGAACAAGTAGTAGGATATGCAAGAAGGATGGGTATTACTTCAACGCTTGACCCGGTGATTGCTCTTTCATTGGGCAGTAGCTCGGTTACTTTAATTGATATAGTATCTGCGTTCTCAACGATGGGAAATCAGGGCATTAGGACTATACCTTATATGATAGAAAAAATTACAGATAAGGAAAATGTGCTGTTGTATAGGAATCAACCGGTAAGACAACAAGTTTTATCGCCTCAACTGGCATACATAATGACTAATCTATTACAAAGCGTCTTAAATGAAGGCACAGGCGTGGGAGCAAGGGCAAAAGGATTCTATTACCCTTGTGCGGGTAAAACGGGGACTACGGATAACTATAATGATGCGTGGTTTATAGGATATACTCCATCATTAGCTTGCGGAGTGTGGTTCGGGTTTGACCAACGCAAAAGAATTGGCAGAAAAGCAACAAGTGCAGAAGTGGCTTTGCCTACCTGGACTGACTTTATGATTAGTGCCACAGAAGCGTTGCATAGCCCATATGAGGAATTCTTTGTCCCCGAAGGACTTGCCTGGAAGACTATCTGTAAAAAGTGTGGTAGAGTTGCTACTTCATCCACAAAAGAGACAAGAAAAGAAGTGTTTATAAAAGGGACCGAACCTACTGATTATTGCTCAGGCATACACCGCAAAAAACTATAACCTTTAGACTTTTTGCTTGACAAAGCACTAAATGTTATTATATTAAAAATACAATGAAAGCTATAATTTTAGGTGCGATATGTTAATATAACAAGGGGGAAAAATGGCTCAAAATAACAAAAGAGTGATAGAAATTCCTACAAAGGAACTTAATGAAATATTGAAAGCTTACAACACTATAGGAAATTTTCTGGAGCAGTATATAGACCCTGAATTACTCTACAAACAGGAGTTCACTAAAGGGATAAAAGCGGCTTTTGACGAAATTCGCTGCAAAAAGACTAAAAAAGTTAATAAATTAAAAGATTTGGGTGGCTAAACAATGTATGCGGCAAATAGAAAAAACATCGGTATTTACAAAAGATTTTAAGAAAGTTTCTACGAATATTCAGGAAGAAGTGTGGAAAATAATATGTATATTAAGAGAAAATGCATTTGATAGGAGATTGAATATAAAAAAATTAGAAGGATATAAAAATATATGGAGAGTGAAAGTAAAAACCCGCCTCAACTGGATTTAGTAGGATTTGGTGTCTTAGTGGCAATAGATTTCTTTGGAACTCTTGTCTTTAACAAATTCAACGATATTAACGAACCTAACTTTTAGACTTTATGAACTTTTAGACTCTTAGACTTTTTTTATTTTTTGCTTGACAAGATGAAAAAGCATAATAAATTAAGAACAGAATGAAAAGATTAGGTATTGATTCTCTCTCTGCGGAAATCAGCTTCTACACATTGCGAGTATAAGCAAAGCAACCCCACTTTTAATCGTAGTAAATA
>JACQXS010000053.1 GCA_016208615.1 Candidatus Stahliibacteriota bacterium
GGACCCAATCCAGGATATATAGATGAAATATGCACTTTTACTACTAAAACTATTGATGCTGATGGCGATAATGTCTGCTACAAATTTGACTGCGGTGATGGTACGCCATTCTCTAAGTGGACATCTTCTGTCACTTCAGGAAACCCGGGACGTGCTTCATACACATATCGGAAGTTGGGTACTTTTTATGTTAAAGCACAAGCAAAAGATGAACCGGGAGCAGTATCAGAATGGTCAGATGCTATGGCGATAACTATAAAAGTAGGTCCAGGAGCTATTTGGGTAGCAGATTGCAGTGGTGGACAGCCACCTAATGATTCAGGTGAAGTAGTCAAATTAGGCAAGGGTGGGTCAAGAATTTGCTCATATGGGTTCCATAGACCAACTCTTGATAGTTCAGCACACCCACACTTTCAGGGGCCATGGAGACTTGCGGTTGACCCACAAGATGGAGATGTATGGATAGCCTGTAGTTTTGGAATAGATAGAGTATTTAAGCTATCTGTTAATGGTAAATACAAGGGTATGCTAATACCAGAGACTACTTGTCCCTCTACTCCTTGTGTAGATAATAATGGAGACTGCTGGATACCTTTGGTAGATGGGAAAAAGATAATTAAACTTGCACGACTACCTGTTGGCCTCGATATTATTAAAATTGGTGAAATATTGGATAATCTTGGAAATATGATATATCCTATTGCCATAGCGTTAGATATTGATAGTAATTGGATATGGGTAGTGGAAAGTAGTATGGCTGGTGGATATGTATCAAAATTTGACGGCTCTCCCCCACATTCACGGCTACTTGGGCCTTTGGGTGGCTTTAAGGCGACATGGGCTGAGGTGGACCCTGTTACTCACTATTGTTGGGTTGCAGATGGAGGAAGTAATTTAGTGAAAAAAATATCTCCCGCAGGACAAATAACACCATATAGCGGTAGTGGATTTTCCGAACCTGCTTGCCTATCGGTTAATCCAAATACACACGAAATATGGGTAGCGGATAAAAATAACAATAGAGTAGTAAAATTGTCAGAGATAGGGGAAGAGCGATGCGTAGTAGGAGGACTTAGTTTCCCCATGGCAGTGGAAGTGGACCCAAATGATGGCAGTTGCTGGATAGCGGACCCTGGAAGTATGAAAGTTATTAAAGTCGATGCTGTGGGAGGTTTTCTATTCGAGGTCACGGGCTTTACAGAACCAGCGGGCTTATCCTTAAATCCTAACGCAGACCTATAGGGGAAAAAGAAACTCAAATGTCAAAGCTCAAATACCAAATGAAATCCAAAACCCAAATGCCAAAAAGGGAAGAGTTTTTTTGACATTTGAACTTTCATATTCATTTGAAATTTGGATTTTAACATATTTGTATATTTGATTTTTAATCTTTAATTTAACTATGACTCGTCCTACTTGGGATAATTATTTTATAGAAATAGCTAAATTAGTAAGTTCCCGTGCTACTTGTTTAAGGAGGAAGGTAGGAGCTATAATAGTGAAGGATAAAAGGATTCTAAGCACCGGCTATAATGGGGCGCCGACCGGATTAGCCCATTGTAGTGAAGTAGGGTGTTTGCGTGAAAAACTACATATCTCATCCGGTGAGAGGCATGAACTTTGTAGAGGTGTGCATGCGGAGCAAAATGCCATCATCCAGGCGGCACGCTTTGGCGTCTCTATTGATAATGCTACTTTATATCTTACAGATTCGCCTTGTATTATATGTAGTCGTGAAATAATAAATGCGGGTATTAAAGTCGTGGTCTATGGTCAGGGGTATCCCGATACAATGGCGCGCAAATTCCTAAAAGAAGCCAAGATTAAAGTGCTAAAATATAAAGCACCGCCGCAAAGTAGTAAGTAGTAAGGATTAAGATTAACCCATTATGGCTTGAAATAGGGGATGAAAAGAAGCCGCTTTCCATTGCTTGAAATTGGCATTACAGTATTAGCGGTGATATTAGTTTGGCTAATTGGTTATCCCCAGTATGCGGAAAAGAGAGAATTAAGTAAAAGGTACCGGGTAATCGTAAATATGTATGCTTTACGGGCAGGGGTTGAAAATTTTGCCGCCCTTAATCATGGGAAATTTCCTAAATCAATACAAGAACTTAATACTCCGCTAATAAATTCTTACCTAAACAACTCCATAAATGCAAAAGATATAACTATATTTAGATACTCCTCTAAAGAGGAGGCAAAAAATAATGCCTCTAACAGCAAGAATGGCAGAATGTGTGGCAATCCTGGGGGCTTGGGGTATGGGTATTTTATTTGTCCCGAATATATTCTCGCTTGTGGATATGGAATTATAGGGTTTGATAATTATGGGATTCCTCTTGTAGAGAAATTACCATCAGGTAAGGTACAGATTTTAGTTATTTGGGAATAGATTAAAGATGTCTACTTTTATAGGCAAGACACGGCTTATTGCACCTATATTAAAAAAGGGTATATTAAGACGCGATAGGTTATTAGACTTATTACAATCTAATTTAGATAAAAAACTTATACTGATAACAGGAGGGGCGGGATATGGAAAAACTACTCTACTTGCACAACTTGTGAATGAATTAAAGAAATCTTTTATATTCTACACAGCACACACAAGTGATAGTGATTTAACATCTTTCCTATCTTATCTCATTAAAGGAATTAGCAATAGATATGAGGGATTTGGAAGTAGAACCCATAGTATCATAAATACAGACATAGAAGTAGTCTTAGGAACTTTTGTCAACGAACTGGTAGATAATGTAAAAGACGAATTATTTATTATTTTGGATGACTACCACTTAATAGAAAATACAGAAGCAATAAATAACGCATTATATTATCTATTAACTCATACGCCTTATAATATACATTTTATTATAGGGGCACAAACTATTACTAATTTTTCTATCTCCAATATTAGAGTAAAGGGAGAATTGTTAGAAATTACCAATAAAGAGCTCATATTCACAAAAAAAGAGACGCAAACTCTATTCATAGAAACATATCACATAAACTTTTCACAAGCAGAGTTTGAAGAGATAGACATCTGTTTAGAAGGATGGATAACTGCACTTCAACTATTATCTTATATTATTCTAATGGGACATAACCCCAAACGAAGTGATGTAATCATCAAACGAAGTGATGTAATCATCAAAAAGGCATTGGAAAAATTAAATCTCGGAGAAGAGACTTTGGAATACTTTCAGAATGAATTGTTTGAGCTACAACCGGAGACAGTTCGTTCTTTTCTTGTAAAGTCTGCTATATTAGAAGAAATGATACCTTCCTCTTGTGATTATATTCTTAAAAGAAGTGATTCGCTACAAATATTAAATTATCTTGTAGAAAATAATCTATTCACTTTTTGTGTAGATAAAGAAAAGGAAGTCTATTATTATCATCATTTGTTTAGAAATTTCTTGTTAAATAAGTTCAGGCAACAAGAAGATAAAAACATAATCAAAAAATATCACCTATCAGCAGGTATTTATTTTGAAAAAGCCCTTAACTTTACTGCCAGTATTGAACATTATCTATCAGCAAATGAAACAGAAAGGGCGATTCAAATTATTGAAACTAAGGGAGAAACTTTATTGAAAGAAGCGAATATTAGTATGCTTGAACAATGGCTTAAAAGAATCCCTAATACTACAAGTCCTACTCTATTACTTTACCAAGCCGAAGTCGCAAGATGGAGAGGGAAGTGGGATGAGGCAATGAAATTATATCAGGAGGCAAATAAGATTTCTAAAAAAGAGGGAAGGGTTCAGAACTCCTCTATGCCAACTTTAGGGATGGTATTTATTTTACGCTCACAGGGAAATTATAAAAGAGCAATTACATTAGCCAAAACAGAACTAAAATTGGTAGCCAAAAAGAACAGTCAGATGAAAATTAAATGGTTAGGTGTTATAGGTACACTTTATGCAAGAACTGGTAATTACACTGAAGCTATTTCTAATCTCTCGCAAGCTATAAAAATATGCAAAAAAACGCAAAACAAAAAAGAAGAAATGAGCAAGATGTATGACTTAGCAATTGTACATGAAGAGATAGGCGAATATGATAAAAGTTTTGAAATCCGCAATCTACTGATTAAAAAGTTCCACCCGGATGACCATTTTGGGGGAAGTATCTATAGTGGGCTTGGTTTTTACCACGCATTCAAGGGCGATTTTACACAAGCGAGGGAAAATTTCGCAAAAGCGTTTAAGATTTTTAAATCTTTCAACAATAAGAGAGAGTTGGCTTTTCTATTCTCTCATCTCGGACTACTAAATCTTATGAAAGATGACCATAAGATTTCACGGCTATATTATAAAAGGGCATTAAAACTTAATGAAAGTATGAAGGAAATCGGATTAGAACAATTAGCCAGGGAAGGGATTGGATTAAGTTATATATTTGAATATAATTATATATTGGCTGAAAAATATATTGATAAAATGGCAATTCAGGATGAAAGTTTTTTCTTTACTAAAGGAGAAATAAAGCTTGGATTAGACAACTTTAATGAGGCGGAAAAATTATTTACCTGTGGGCTTAAATCAGTAAATAAATTTGACCTCGTCCGTTCACATACGGGACTGGCACGGCTTTACTCTAAGAAATGGAATAACCCGTTAATTATAAAACATACGGAAAAAGCATTGGAGTTAGCCAATAAATACGGATACGATTTCGCAATATTGAAGCTCGGTAGAATGGATGCTCCTCTACTCCAATTTGCTATAAAACATAACATTTTACCCCACTATGCTAAATCATTAATGATGAACTTAGAGAAACAATATGATTTGATGGTATATTTTTTAGGAGGATTAAAAATTAAGAGTAAGGGTGAAATAGTAAATTTACAATGGAAGACACAAAAAGCAAAATCTCTCTTCGCATACTTGCTAATAAATAAAAGAAAGAAACTTACTACTGACCAATTAATGGAATTGTTTTGGCCAGGAAAAGAATTTAATAAAAGTAGAGCCAGTTTTTATAAAGAAGTATCTTTTGTTAGAGCGATAATAGCACCATTAACTAAACCCAATTTACCTATAATTGAACATAGAGAAGAAATGTATGGCATTAGCTTAAATTATAAGATATGGATGGATATTGATGAATTTGAGGGGCTAATAAATGAGGCAAGAGAATGGAAACAGATATCAGAGTTTTATATGGAGGGAAAAGATTTTAAAAATGTAATTAAATATTCTATGCTAATAATAGAGACGGACGAATTTTATGAACCTGCCTACCTAAAAGGGATGATAGCTTATGCAGAGACAGGGAACCGCAAATCCGCCATAGACTTATATCGGCAAATGGAAAAGACATTAAAAGCAGAACTAAATGCCGAACCCTCAGATGAAGCAAAAAGATTATTTACTAAACTAATTAAATAATCCCCTTTTTCAAATATTTTTCAGCTTATTAGACTATACTTCTTGTAGTGAGATATAAAACTATTATTTACATAATAAATAGGGAGGGAATGATGAATAAGTTAAGAGATATGGGGTTGTTAATGGTTATGCTTTTTTCTATTCGGCTAACTGGCGAAGTGATTGAGTTTTCCGGCTCTTGGGAACGAGAAGGAATAAGTCTTGTATCTGAGAATCCTAATGGAGTAGAGATAGTGTTTTCTATCCACAAACTGACACTCGGAGAGAGGAACATTAAAGGCGAGAGCATGACCGAGTTAAGTATACCGGGAGTTATTATTCCAAATGATGAGGGTGCTCCAAATTTACCAGGTATGGGTAGATGGATTGCTATACCACAGGGAGCAATTGCTAATGTAGAAGTAATATCTTCAAGAAAAGAGGTGTATCAGAATATAGCTATTGCTCCAGCCCCCAATCTTCCTTTGAACATTGAAGGCAGTGAAATGGTATATAAGAAGGATATTACCATTTATGGTAAGAATGCATATTATCCAGCAGAACCCGTCAGGTTGTCAAAGAACAGAAGTATTAGAGGAGTAGATGCGGTTATACTTGGGATTACTCCTTTTCAGTATAATCCTGTGACTAAGGAGTTAGTTGTCTATCGGGATTTGCGAATAAGGGTATCGTGGAGTGGAGGGAATGGGCATTTTGGAGCTGATAGGTTAAGAAATAGGTTTTGGGAACCTGTGCTGCAGTCTAATTTAATTAACTATTCTTCGTTGCCGCAAATTGATTTCAATGACAAAGAGAAATATAAAGGGTATGGGTATGAGTATGTGATAATCACTCCCAATGACCCTGCATTCATTTCTTGGGCTGATACAATTAAGAATTGGCGTAACCTCACAGGTATAAAGACAAAAGTCGTGAACCTATCAGAGATAGGGGGTAATAACCGTGATAAAATTAAAACATTTATAGATACTGCTTATACTAATTGGGCTGTCCCACCTGTTGCAGTACTTCTTTTGTCTGACTATATAAATTCAGCGGGTTTAGGTATTACATCTTATACAACCATAGGTATGTTTTGGCTTCTTGTTACTTCAGATAACTATTATGCTGATATAGATGAAGATG